>JAAYKA010000152.1 GCA_012522635.1 Candidatus Cloacimonadota bacterium | reverse complement strand
CTTTGATTTTATTCAGCCACCTCAGGTGTGTGGCACATAAATCTTGGAAAAATTTGGGCAAAAAAAATGGCTCCGGAAGAGGGATTCGAACCCCCGGCCTAGTGGTTAACAGCCACCCGCTCTACCGCTGAGCTATTCCGGAACGCATTGTATGGGGCAAAATCCGTGTGGGCGGAATTCTGTCAACAAAAATTATCCCGCGGGGTACAGAAATGTGGTTCCAAAGGGATTTGAATGTCGTAAAACTCTTTCAGCCACCGCGAAACCTGGTGGTAAAAAAGCAAAATCAGTTCCTCAAAAGCGACATCGTCCAGCTGAGCCGTCCATTCATCCATGAAGGTTTTTTTGAATTCGACGGCGAGGCAGACAACGCGGGCTGGCTCCAAAAGATTCACCCAGCGGGGGAAATCGCCACCGGTGAATTTTATATCCAGCCGGCAATCCAGGCTTTTGCCCTGCCAGGTTTGACCGTTCAGCAGTTCGCGCAGGGCTTGCGCGGCAGGGTGATGAGTCGGGGAGAGGTTGCTCCTGCCAATGATGATGTCCGGGTTTTGGATTTGGGGGGCTGGCTCCGCTTCAGGGCCTCCGCGGCGATGGTTGTAGCTGTGTAAATCCAGCACCAGCAGCTTGGGATGTTCACCCAAAAGACGCTGAATCTGATATTCCATCAGGCGATGCCAGGAATCGTAATCCTGATGTAACTTCTTTAAAACAGCTTCGGGGAGGGGAGCGTTTCGGGCTTGTAACCCCCAGCAGTCAGAAGGATTTAGATAGACTGATTTTTGGAGGGGTCGGTTCAAATCAACCGCGAAACGGGAGCTTTCCAAAACCACATAGTTGGGGAAAAGGGCGGCAATCTTCCCGGTGTGGGGGTCTTCCTCACGCAGGCGTTGAGCGTCTGTGATACCGCTGATTTGGCTCAACTGGGGCGGCAGCCAATGTCCGTTGTGGATGGCGGTTGCCAACAGCGGCAGCTTTTTATCCTCAATCCGAATGTGGGAGCGAATCACGGTTTCCGTCGGATGGTTTGTTTGAAAAACGGGCTCAAAACTCCATGCCCTGTTCGGAGCGCAGGGTTCCGGCATCCACGCCGTGGGGACCCTTACCGCTGAATTTCACAGGGTTGGATTCTGTTTCCACGCTGATTTCGGCAATTTCCTTGCCCTGGGAATTGGTTTTGAAGGTGTTCAGGAGGGTGACGGATTGGTTTTCCTGCCAGGGAAACATGAAATGTGAGCCTTGCTGCCAGTAGGTGTAATCCGAGGGCAAATCAGCCCAATAGGCACGCACCTGGGTGCTGGAATAGGCCTTGTAATAGCCTGTGTTATATAGCACTCCGTTGCCGGGGATGCTGATGTCGTCCACGCTCTGGGCGTTCAAACCCCAGTTCACATACAGGGGATTGAGATTGCGGCGTCCGGTGTTGCGCATCTTGAGGAAAAAGAGGTCTGCATCCGTAATCAGGCTGGTGGTGTAGGAATCACCGCTGATGTTGCGGGTGCGGCTCCATTCCACCACAAGACCGATGCGGTTTCCATCGGCGTCGCTGCCCCAGGTTTCGGCAAAATAATGGTATGAGCCGTCATGGCGGTCGATGTTGAAACTCACGGTCTGACCAGGCGCAACTGTTTTGCTGCCATAGCCTTGCACCGTGACGCGGATGTCGGTATAGAGCATATTTTGGAACGCCGCCACAAAGGGGGTGGGCTCCACTTCAGGCGGATTGACCACCTCTATGATGCACGAGCTCAAAATCAAAGCCGACAGGGTCAGAGCATAAAAAAGTATCTTGCGCATGGTAAAAACTCCTTTGGTTTGCCGCTGTTTTTGGGGCGGAAAACCCACTTTCTGTTCAAACCCGAAATCCACATTCTGGTGACGGGCTTTCAAACATAATACCCCGGGAATGCCAAAATCCTGCCAAAAGATTTCGCGCTTTTAGCGGGAGGCTTCTTTTTTAAGATGGGTCAGCGCTGTTTTCCGCGCCAAATCCCGGATTCTGCCGATGTAGGCGGCTCTTTCGGTTACGCTGATGACGCCACGCGCGTCCAGGAGATTGAAGGTGTGGGAACAGCGTAAAAGCTCATCGTAGGCGGGGAAAGGCAGGTTTTTTTCCAACAGCGCCAGACATTCTTTTTCAAAATCCGAAAAAAGCCGGAAAAGCAGGGTGGTGCCGGCTTCGTTGAAATTGTATTGGGAAAATTCCTTTTCGCGCAGGAAAAACAGTTCGCCATAGCTCAGGCTTTGATTCCAACGCAAATCACGGTAGTCATCAACATCCTGAATATACATGGCGAGGCGCTCCAAGCCATAGGTCAGCTCCACGCTCACGGGGAAGCAATCCTCTCCCGCAATCTGTTGAAAATAGGTGAATTGACTGATTTCCATGCCGTCCAACCAAACTTCCCAACCCAGTCCCCAGGCGCCCAAAGTTGGGCTTTCCCAGTCGTCTTCAACGAACCGGACATCGTGTTTGGAAATCTGAACGCCAATGGCTTCCAGGCTTTTCAGGTAGAGGTTTTGGATGTTGTCCGGTCCCGGTTTCAGGATAACCTGGAATTGGTAATAATGTTGAAGGCGGTTGGGATTATCCCCATAGCGACCGTCCTTGGGACGCCGGCAGGGCTGCGCGTAGGCAACGGCAGTGGGTTTGGGACCCAGCGCGCCGAAAAAGGTGGCGGGATGGAAGGTTCCGGCTCCCATTTCCACATCGTAGGGCTGCAAAACGGCGCAACCCTGTTCCGCCCAATAGGTTTGCAATTTTAAGATGATGTCTTGAAAAGTCATTTTTTATACTCCCGAACCCGACGGCAGGTGGTTCTGATTTCTTCCAGCCGGGAACGCAATTCTGTCAATAGGCGTGTGGTTTCAGGATTCACCTGAGGTGGCGCTGGAGGCGGTTTGGGGATTTCACCAGCGCGAATCCGACGGCGTTCCTCCTTCAATTTCAGCCTGGCGCCCTCAATCGTAAAGCGTTGATTGTGAAGCATATCCTGAATCCGGCGCAGAAGTTCAACATTTTCCTGGGTGTATTTGCGGATTCTGCCCTTTTCGCGGCGGGGACGCAGGAAGCTGAATTCGCTTTCCCAATAGCGAATCACGTGCGGTTTTTCGCCCAGCAGATTGCTGACTTCACCGATGGTATAGTAATGTTTTTTCATTTGGCGCCTCTTGATTTTCTGAAACGAGCCAACAATGCCAAAACGAGCGCAACCGCCACGAAAATGAAGGGATAGCGGTGAATCCTGCGGATGAACGGGATTTTCGGGGTGGTGTAAAGCGGCGCGCTGATGTTTTTCACTTCAAAAAGCCGGGTTTGGGTCAGGATTTTGCCCTTCGGGTCAACTATCATCGAAATTCCCGTGTTCGCGCTGCGATAAATCTGAATCCTGTTTTCCACGGCTCGGAAACGGGTCATGACGGCGTGCAGCCAGGGTCCGTAGGAACTGCCAAACCAGGCGTCATTCGTGATGTTCACCAGGTAATCCTGTTTTTGGAAGCGGCTGGAAAGCGAATCCCGGGGCAGAGCCATGCGGTGAAAGATTTCCGGGAAGGCAAGCTCGTAGCAGATGGAGGGCGAAAAGCTGTATCCACCGCATTTCTGCCAGACAAGCTCGGTGCCAAATTCCCAATTCGCCTGACCCAGATTCAGCTTCCACAAAAATGGGAAAACTTTCAGCCACAACATGCGTTCACCAACGGGAACGAGGATGTTTTTGAAATAGATGGGGTTATCGAAATTATCCGGTCCAAACAGGGAGGAGGCGTTGTAGCTGCGGACGCCGAGGGGATGAGCGGCGTCTTCAATATAATGCTGAAACCCTGTGTAGATATCGATTTGAGCCTCCTGAACCAGCTCACGCATGTCGTAGCGTCCCTGAGAGCTTTGCGCCAGAGCGGACACCATGGCGCCTTCAGGCCAGATGATGAGCCGGGCGGAATCCGCCTTGGCTTCAAAAGTGAGTTTGCGGAAGGTTTCCAGCGACCTCTTGTATTGCCCGGAATCCCATTTAACATCTTGTGGGATGGAGGGTTGCATCACATATATCCCGGCATCGTGAGGGGTCAATTCCAGGTTTTTAAGACAATGGCCACCATAACCCAGCCAGGCAGCGAAAATGAGCGCTATCCCAGCCAAAAAAGGCAGCATTTTCCTGGGCTGTTTTCGGGCTTTTAAAGCCTTGTGAAGCAGCAGGTTGACCGCCATGATGAGGATGGAAATCCCCACCACTCCAATCAGGTCTGCCGCTTGGATTAGAATATCATAATCCGCCAGAGAATAGGCTTGGTTGAACCACGGGAAGCGGGTTTCACCAAAGTTTTGGATGAATTCGAAGGTAATCAAAACGCTCACGAAGCCCAAACAAGCAAAGCGAGGCAGGGTTTGAAAGATGCGATTGATGGCATAAAACACCAGATAATAAGCAAATACATAAAAGAGCATCACGCCCACGAGAGCGCCCACATTCACGTAAATCAGCCAATAGAAAACCAACGCACAATAGACCACGGACATCACCAGACCCATCTGCAGCAGGTCTCTGGATTTGTTTTCAAGATTTTCAAACACAAAGAGTAGCGGCAGCCAACCCACAAAAGCGAGCCAGCCCAGATGCAGCGGAAGCCTGGAAAGTGCCAGCAGCAAAGCGCTGAGCAAAGTCAACAGCAGTTTATTGTTTTTCATCCTTGGCACCGGTGTAAACCATTTTCATTTGCCAAATGCCATCATCCCAAAGCAGGGTGGCGATGTTTCCTCGCGCGGCAATGGAGATGGGGTTCATGCCTTCTCTGCCAGGGTCAAAAAGGCTGCCGCGACCGATGACCCAGGGATATGGCATGATGGAAAGAAATTCCCCCATCAGCGTGAAAACGCGGGTATCGGGCACCATAACACCATATTGCCATTGCATCAAGCCATGTGACCAAAGAAAATCCTTGTCGCAATCAATGCTTTGAGGGCGTTGCAGATTAAAGCGGCCGAAGCGATACATTTCACGCCCATCCAGAGGAGAAATACAAACCAGCTCGTCTGGCGCGGCATCATAAACGAACAGTGTTCCATCCGGGGCAACGCAAAAAAGCTCTGGCTGCAGAAGCTTGGTAAGTGGAAAATCGGAGATATACTGACCTTCAGGGCTGTATTTGCGCAAGAGTTTGAGCGAAGAATCCAGCGCCAGCAAGCCACCATCGGCATCCACGCCGATATCGCTGAGCCGCTGGAAGTTGGAGCGCTCGAACCCTATTCCGCCCACGCTGTTGAAACGCTGACCATCCAAAAAGATGTCGATTTCCTGGCTTTCACGGTTCAAGGCATAAACCGTTCTGCCGCTGGATTCGCCCACAGCTTTGATGTATGGTCGCGGTGAAACTATTATTCTCAGAGGTTCCAGCCTGCCTTTTGCGAGGTCCAGCTTGGGTTTGTTCACAGCGCATCCGGCTGCCAGGATGACCAAAATAGCCAGAATTGGCAGGTGGAGCTTTCGCTTTTGGAAAAACATCGTTACTCCTTCAGACGCAGGTCTTTAAGCTTGCCCTGGATATTGGTTTTATTGCCAAAACGGTTGAATTCCAGGGTGTAGGCAATATCCAAAATACTGTTTTTCTTCAGAAGTGGCAGCATATCGCCCAGATTATAGCCAATCAAATCCAGATGAACCCCGTCCTTAATCACCTTTAATTTCAAGTGGTTGCGTCCAACCGTATAGGGATAGCTGGCAACGGTGACTTCGCGCGTGAGCAACACCGGCCTATTGTTGTCGGGTCCAAACGGCGCGAAACGTTCCACCCAGTTCAGCAAAAACTCGCTGATGTCGTAAAGTTCCAGTTCATAATCGATTTCCAGCGGTGTGGCAATCTGTTGCGGCTCAAGGTGTTCCGCCACATAGCGGGAAAGTTCGTTTTCAAAGCGGTCGATGTATTCCTGCAGGATGGTGAAGCCCACGGCATATTTGTGACCGCCGAAGCTGTGGAGGTTGTGTTCGATACTGGTGAGCGCGGCAAAGAGGTCAAAATCCGCCACGCTGCGTCCGGAGCCGCTGCCAAAGCCGTCTTTGAAGGAAATCATGACCACAGGACGGTCATATTTTTCCACCAGTTTGGATGCCACGATGCCGATTACACCTGGATGCCAGTCATCGCTGGAAACCACGATGCAGGGCACGGAGGCGAGGTCTTTATATTTTTTATCGATGATATCGCAGGCTTCGTGATAGGTTTTTTGGTCTTCCTGTTGGCGCAGAGAATTTTGGCGCTCGATGATTTCGGCAAGTTCCTTGCTTTGCAGACGGTCTCTTGAAATCAACAAATCCACTGCCACGGAGGCGGAACCCATTCTCCCGGCGGCGTTTATGCGCGGAGCGATGCCGAACACGATGTCTGTGGTATCGAGGCTTTTGGCGTTCAATCCGGAGATTTGCACCAGGGCGTTCAACCCCAGGTTTTTCTTGTCGATGAGGTGTTGCAATCCGATATGGGCGAAAACCCGGTTTTCACCGGTGAGTGGAACGATGTCCGCGATTGTTCCAACCGCCACCAAATCCATATACTTGAGGGTGTTTTCCTCGCTGGCAATCCCCCGACGGCGGTAAATTGCCATCAGAAGTTTGTAAGCCACGCCAACCCCCGCCAAATGTGGAAAAGGATAGGGACAGCCTGGAAGTTTGGGGTTGATGATGGCGAGCGCGGGTGGGAGTTCTTCTTTTGGATTGTGGTGGTCTGTGATGATGATTTCCATGCCCTGAGCGTTGATGGCTTCGATTTCCTCCAGGGCGTTCACTCCGCAATCCACGCTGATGATGAGCGAGGTGCCGCTGTCCTTGATTTGGTCCAGCCCGCCCAGCGAGAGACCATAGCCATCAATCATGCGGTGTGGGATGTAAAAATCTATGATGGCTCCCAGGCGCTTGAGCCCAAGATAGAGCAGGGTTGTGGCGGTGGTGCCGTCAACGTCGTAATCTCCATAAATGGTGATGCGCTCGCTGGAATCTATGGCTTTCAGGATGCGTTGCACCGCTTTTTCCATGTCCGGGAAAAGGAAGGGGTCGTGTTGATGCGAAAGTTGCGGTTCAAAAAAGTCCCTAATCTGCTGGGGCGTGCGAAGCTGTTTTCTATAGAGCATTTCCGCCACCAGTCGCGGACAATGCAACTCCTCAATCAGAGCTTTAATCTGTTCCCGCTGGTCGGAGTCAAATTCCTCCGGCGTCAGCCAATTCTTTTGCATCTTTTTTCACCTTGTTTATAAACTGCTGCCAATCAGCACGATAGCGATTCCTTCCTAAAGCATGGCATCAATTTCGCACTCTCAGTTGAGCGCCAAAAAGAAAGTTCCACACTCAAAGAAGCCATTCTACAAAGCCATTCTTTCTTGTAAAGGGAAATTTGCGAAACCCAGCTCCCAAGCTGTCGCCACGCCTGTTCAAACACATTATTTCCGCCTGGTTTTCTCTGTTTTACAAGCCTCTTGCTTGCTTGCCGCCTTATGTATCCCTTATGTTTCAAAGGCAAAGTTAAGCGACACAAAGGTTTAGGGTCAGGAAAGGTTTTTTCAACCGACTCGCTCCATATATATGCGAAGTTTTCGGTTCGCGTAATTCTCCGGGGCAGGTGAAAAGCTGTCTCAAATCAACTGATGAAGGGGATTACAGAGATGATAAAAATTTACGCAAAGAAACAATTGACAGAATCTTGGGATTGTATTTTACAGGCTCTGTGGGATTGATGTGTTCGCAAAAAACCATTGGCAAACACAGAGGCAGGACTTTTTTCGAAGTCTGGAAGGCATCGATACAAGATCATAAGGAGTTATCTTATGCGCATCCATCTGCGAGGCAGGGTGTTGCTGCTCATAGCGGCCATCCTCGCCTGTATTTTCGCTCTTTCTGCCCAAAGCAGGCAGATTGAAATTTCATCTTCCCAAAACCAATCCCGGCTTAGCAATAACAGCGATTTTGGTTTTGATGTTAGTTATAATGTG
>JAAYKA010000151.1 GCA_012522635.1 Candidatus Cloacimonadota bacterium | reverse complement strand
TTCTATTCCAAAACTGCGCGCAGGTCAGTTTCAAGCTGCAGAGCGTTGTCAGTTTTGGCGTCGCGATATTTCACGATGATGGGACAATAGACTTGAAAACCAGGTTCGTTCTTCATTTGGCGGCTGCCTGGAACCACCACCGCACCTTCCGGAATGGTGAAACTTCCTCCGGGTTCAGGCTGCAGAAATTCGCGATGAACGCTGTCATAAACAGGCGTTGAGGCAGTGATGATGGTGCCGGATGCGATGACGGCGCGTTTTTTAATCAAAATACCCTCGTAAATTCCGGTATTTCCACCGATGAAAGCATCGTCTTCAACCACCACAGGGCGTGAACCTATGGGCTCCAAAACCCCGCCAATCATGGCTCCGGCGGAAAGATGGACGTTTTTTCCAATTTGGGCGCAGGAGCCAACCAAAGCGTGTGAATCCACCATCGAGCCGGAATCCACCCAGGCACCGATATTGATGTAGGAAGGTGGCATGATGGTCACGCCTGAAGCGATGTAACATCCACTGCGGGCTGAACTTCCACCCGGAACGAGGCGCAGTTTATCCTGGAGGCTGAAGGTTTTTTCCGGCAGGGTATCCTTATCGAAAAATATCTTGTTTTCACCCCAGTTCATTTCTGCCAGAGCGCCCATCTTAAAACCAAGCAAAATACCCATTTTAACCCATTGATTCACCTTCCAGCCGGAATCTGTGGGTTCACAGGCTCGAACTTTACCTTCGTTCAAAGCTTGCTGGAAAGCTGTAAACAGCGCCCGGTCTTCCGGGCTGTAAATTTCGGGCTTGTTTTCAAATAAATATACAATCCGTTCTTGCATGATTAAAGCTCTCTCAAACCGGTTTTGAGGCGTTGCACAGCTTCCTCCAAAATGGAGCGCGGGCAGGCAAAATTCAGCCTTTGGAAACCGGAGCCATCAGTGCCGAAATTGGTGCCGGGAACCATTGCTATTCCCGTTTTTTCAATCAGGAAATCCCTGACTTGCGCGTCATCCAAACCCAATTCACGAAAATCGACCCAGGCCAGATAGGTGGCTTCAGGATGGATAAATTTCAGTTGGGGCAGTTCACTGGCAAAAGCATCCTGCAAAAAACGGCGGTTTTCATCCAAATATTCCAATGCCGCCTCCAGCCAATCCTGAGCTTCGCGGTAAGCCGCAATCACAGCGCTGATGCCAAAACTGTTTCCCATAAAGAGATGCAGATTTCTGAGCGCCACCTGCAACTTCACCCGCAAGCGGGGATTTTTCACGATGACAGCGGCGGTGGAAAGCCCCGCCAGGTTAAAGGATTTAGCTGTGGAAAAACAGCAAATTGTGAAATCCGCGAAATCCTCCAAAGAGGCAATGGACAACGCTTTGGCACCGTTATAAACCAGGTCGGCATGGATTTCGTCGCTGATGACCAAAACACCATGCTGCTTGCAAAGCGTTCCCATTTTGCGCAATTCTTCCGGGCTCCACAATCTGCCCACCGGGTTGTGAGGACTGCAAAGAATGAAAACCCGGGCTTGTTTCAACTTGGCTTCAAAATCCTCAAAATCAATTTCATAGCGACCATCCACCAAGTTCAGCGGATTGGTGAGCAAGGTTCTGGCTTGGTCGCGCGCGGCTTTGAAAAATGGTTCATACACAGGGGTTTGAATCAGAATTCCATCTCCAGGTTCAGTGAAAACGGAAACTGCCAAACTCACTGCCGGCATCACTCCCGGGCTATCCAAAATCCAGTCCAGTTCAGGGCGATAGCCATATTGGGACGCTGCCCAATCCGCAACCGCTTCATAATACTCCGGAAACCGGAAATTATAGCCAAAAACGTGGTGGTCAAGTCGTTTTTGCATGGCTTCGATAATCTGGGGCGCCACGGCAAATTCCATATCCGCAACCCACAGCGGCAGAAGACCTTCCCTGCCGTAAACGCTTTTCATGCCATCGTGTTTAAAACAGCCGCTTCCTTTGCGGCAGATAATGCTATCAAAATCGTAAGTCATTGTGTTTCTTCTTCCTGAGAGTTTTTTAAGCGGTGGACGGTGTTCATCATTTTCTGTAGTTCAGGGTCGAGCTGCACCTGGGGCGCGAGATCAAAGATGTTATACATTATTTCAATCATTTTCGGGAAAGAGGCGGGATTTTTCAGGACCCTAACCTTCCCTCGCTGATCCGTGTAAGTTAAAAACATATAATAAGTTATCACCTTGCGCAGTTCCATGGTTTTGATGTTTTCATATTCCACCGCTCTGGAAGGCAGAAGTAAATATCGGAACCAGACACATTCTGGGGTGAAAACAACGGAATTCAGGCTGCTGAAATGGCGCAACAGCGCGTCCAGAGACACAAAAAGCGCCAAAATGGGCAGAATTTTCAGCATAAACGGCGATTCCTGAGTGATTTTTGTGAAAAGCAACCAGATAAAATATCCGGAAATCAAGAGGTGGGCGCTGATGCCCAAAACTCTGGATACAACGGGAACCCTGTAGCGTACAGGCATTCTCCCGCGCACGGTTTCGATGTTCAATTTACGCGGCACTGATATTCTCTCCAAAGCTGGTTCACGCTTTCCAAAATCACCTCATTGGCGGGAACGGCGTCAAACACATTGTGCCTGTCTTGATCGCCATGAAAATCGCTTCCCGCGGTCATGTAAAGTCCGTTATTCTGGCAGATTTCGATGTAATCTTTCACCTGATATTGATAGTGATCTGGATGCCAAACTTCCAGTCCGTCGATTCCCATATCCACAAATTCATGGATATAGTCCTCTTTTTCCAACTTGCCCGGATGGGCGATAATGGCAAAACCACCGGCTTCATGGATGGCGTCAAGCGCTTCTGGCACAGAGAATTCCGGCTTGGGATGAAAGGCTGGGCAGTCGTTGCCGATGTATTTGTCGAAGGCCTCGTTTTTGGAGGAAACATAGCCTTTCGCCATCATCACCTGCGCGATATGGGGGCGCACAATCAATTCCCGGCTTCCGGAAACCGCGACAACCTCTTCCAGGCTCAGTTCCATGCCTAGATCACCCAGTTTTTCAATCATCCTGACGGCACGTTCGCGCCTGCCAATTAGATACATATCAATCATTTCCGCCAAAAGGGGCGATTTGAAATCCGCGCCATAACCCAGGATATGGACATCCGAGCCTTCATGCGTGGAACTCAGTTCCATGCCCGGCAAAATTTTCAGATTGCCAAGCTCTTGGGGCAGATGCTGGTAGGCGTCTCCAGTGTCGTGATCTGTGAGTGAAATAAGGTCCAGGTTTCTTTCCCTGGCACGTTCTACAACTTGCGACGGACTCAAAAATCCGTCTGAAACATTGGTGTGCAGATGCAAATTTATGCGTCTGATGGGATCTATTTTTTTGACTATCATAATCTAATTTATATTGACGTATTTCTGACTCCCTTAAAATCGTCAATGATTTTCTTTTAATCAATTCCCACTGGGGACAAACCCTGCCAAGGAGACCACCATGCGCTATGACCCGTTAAAAGATCTCGCTGCCAGATTTATCCGGCTCCACCCCCGTTTTCGGGAGCTTTTTTTCCGTGGACTGGATTTGCTGCTCTTGCGCCAACGCTATGTGAAACGCGAGATGGACACGCTTTTTCCCGCTGACACAAAGTTTTGGCACTACGACGCTGGCGCTGGATTTTGTCAATACTCCTGGCACAGCCTGAAACGCTGGCCCCGCGCGAAAGTTTTTGCCACAGACCTGAAACGGGATTTTTTGGCGGATTTTGCCGGCTTTGCCAAAAGGGAATTCCCCGGTCGTTTTTATTGGCAATGCGCTGACCTCCAGACTTTTACGCCACAGCGGAAATATGACCTGGTGACTGCCATCGATATTTTGGAACACATTCCAAACGACATGGCGGTTTTGGCAAATTTCCATGCCGCTCTGAAAGAGGGTGGAGCCCTGATTATTTCCGTTCCTTCCGATACTGATGAAGCGGCAAAATTCACTTCCGAACACGTCCGCCCTGGCTATTCAAAACAGGATTTACAGGAAAAGCTGATTAACAGCGGATTTGAGGTGGAAAAACTAATTCACAGCTATGGAACCTGGGGCAGCCTTTCCTGGCGGCTTTTGATGAAATATCC
>JAAYKA010000150.1 GCA_012522635.1 Candidatus Cloacimonadota bacterium | reverse complement strand
GCTATTGTGTTTCTACAATCGGTGATTCGTTCAAACGCCTTTATGTCGTTTTCGTCGATAATTGAGTTTTGTTTATGCCAATTGATAGATGCCTGTAATTGCCTCTTTTTATCATCCAGTGACAGCACTTTTTCTTTATAATTAGTCCCCGTTTTAAAACCAGATTTGTTAAAGCCTTCAGAATAGAAAACAACTAGTCTATTAATCAAAGTCTCTTTCAACATTTCATAGCATGTAATAAAGACAGAGCAAAACAATAGATAAGGTTTGAGCTCATCAGGATTTAAGAATCTTTCCCATTTATCTTGAATATCGTCTATCATGTATTCCTCACTGTAACTTAATGTTTATTACCAACTTGAGTAGTTTGTTAACTGGTCAAAAAGAATATGTATATGTATAGGCCAATTATTCTTATCCCACTTCTCCACCGGAATGAAGCTGCCGTCCGCGGCGCAAGGAGGCCCGGGTGGCGGATCGAGAGTGGAGCGATATTCTGTGTTGGTGGCGAGACAGTGGGTCATTTGGTCGTAGATTTCCAGGATGCGGCGCTTGGTGCGATATTCGCCATATTCTTTTTCGTCTTTACGTTTTACGATTGGGAATGTCTCCATAATGTAATCTACAGCCTGTCGTGGTGTGGGAAAATAAGAAAGTAGGTTTTTGCTGCTCTGAGCCTGCCAGTCTGATTGAGTTCCTAGGTAGAGGTGGAAATAGAGGGCATCCAGTTCACAGCGGATTTCGAACCTCCGATCCTCGTCCCAGATAAAAGGAGGTCCAAAATACCCACAATCAACAGCGAAGGTCTGGAGGTCGTAAGAAGTATATGCCAATTCTAAAACAAGACTCAATGCAGTGTCAGCAAATCTTTTGGAGTTATACTCGTTAACAATAGCGTTAAGCATGTTGCAAATTGGTATCTGGTCATAAATGGATTTGCTGACGTTCGCGCCACCCTGTCTCAACCTTAGTAGATAATTGAAGCAGTATGAGTTGAAACATGAAGCTAAGAATCCCCCAAGAATGTAATTCAAGTCTTGTCCAAAGAAGCAAGATACACTTCCTTCTGCTCCAGAGGCTGGCAATATGGCAGCTATGCTAGTGGTTTCATTGGTCGTGCTTGCCTGCCTTCTCAATGCAACGTACCATTGTGGATAAAAACCAGCCAATTCAATCCATCTCTTTTGAACATCAGCCTCTCTAGCCCAATACAAAGTATTTGATCGGAAATAAGGATCTTTTTTTTCCAATGATGTTGTCGCACGAACAGCTTGGTTAGCTTGTGTGGCAAATCTATGGTCGAAGGTGTGAAAATACTCACCCTCATAAACTACTATATAACTTTCAAGCGATTCAATGCTGTCGTAGCGGATTTTTACACGCTTAGATGCAGTATCGAAATTATAGAATAATCTTGATTTTATAATATGGTTTAGATCGTGTAGCGTAGTGCTGGTTTGAGCAATCTTAACATATAATAATGCATCAATCTTATTTTTGAAATTGGGAACTGAAAATCGTGTTTTGGAAACTTCCTGTATTTCCTCAAAACCAAGCTGCCAAATGAAATACTCGTTTTTGATGGCGTGTAAATCGTTCAAATAGAATCCGAACCTTGCGTTGGTGCTTAAGGGATGTCCAGCGATAGTTATTAAAGATATTTTGTATTGAGGGTGTACACTGTCAAAGAATTTTTCTCTATAATCATTTCCTCTGTTTTCGAAATCATATAGCGAAATCAGCAACTTATCCTTTATTAGGTGTTTACTGAGCAACTCAGTGGGGTTATCAGTTACAATAGCCGTTGGCACAACCAAACCACATCTCCCCTCAGAAGTTATTAGTCCTAGCGTCAATTCAACAAAGATAGCAAATAGATTCTTTCTGTTTCCAGAGGTGAGAGGATATCTACCAGATGCGGATATAAAATGCTGAGTATGTGCCATTTCACTTATCTTAATATCAGTATCATTATCTTTTTTCTCGATCATATCCCAGGGTGGATTGCCCAAGACGCAATCGAAGCCGGATGGAAAATTGGCGAGATGGCGAGATGGTGAGGTGGCAGTTTGGGGAGATGGCGAGGTAGCGAGATGGCGAGGTGGTGAAACTGTGTCGGGAAAGACGTCGGGGAAGGCGAGATGCCAATGGAAGAAGCGATACTGTTTTGCCAGGCGTGCCACTTCCTGCTTTATAGCGTTGTTCACGGTTTCAGGATTGCTCTTGATGCGTTCCATGATACCGTGGGTGATGGGCTCGGGACGCTGGGAAGCGCCATCTTTAATCCACATAAAGGCGGCACACCAGGCGTCGTGGATAAATTTCGCATTTTGATATTGAGGGGACTGGATGAAATCCGCGTAGCCGCGTTCCTTGGCCTGCAGGCTTTGAAAATCATCATCCGCCATCTGGTTCACGGTGTCGAAGCCGGGACGCAATTCCCGCTTGCTGAGCCAATCCTCACCTTCGCTGCTGAAAATATCAATCACATCACCTTTGCTTTCGTCGCGGTTCAGTTTTTTGTAGCGCGCGCAGACGGATTTGTCGTCACCGGTGAGCGGGGTGAAGGCGGCGTCGGGAATACCGTTTTCCAAAAGTTCGGGGGTGCAGCCCAAAAGTGAATTTCCACATTGGATATGATGGTCCAGAAAAGTGAGGGGTTTGCCCGGGTCGAGGGCTTCCATCCAGAGGGAGATTTTGCAAAGCTCCACCGCCATGGGATTGATATCCACCCCGTAGATGCAATTTCCGATTACATCGCGCAGGGCGTTTTGGATGAGGGAGGGGGCGGGCTCGTCTTCGCCGGCTCGGATGGCAGCCAAGCGTTTGGCAATGCGATGAGCCGCTGAGATCAGGAAGTGTCCACTGCCGCAGGCGGGGTCACAGATTTTGAGAGCAAGCAGAGCGTTCTCTGGTGAGTGGTGAGTGGTGAGTGGTGAGTGGTAAGTGGTGAGTGGTAAGTGGTGAGTGGTAAGTGGTGAGTGGTGAGTGGTGAGTGGTAAGTGGTAAGTGGTGAGTGGTAAGTGGTGAGTGGTAAGTGGTGAGTGAGGGTTAGTTTCGCTGCTGTCGTTTTGCCACTTACCACTTACTGCATTGGCAATTACCGGTTCCAGAGCCGAATCGAGGAGAGAATTCACCAGGGAAGAAGGTGTGTAGTAGCTGCCGCTGGTTTTGCGCTGGGAACCGGCAACAATGCTCAGACTGAAATAGGCGGCATTGAGATTTATCTCCGGATGCATTTCCAGCAGGGATTCATAGATGGAGCCCAGTTCTTCAGAGCCGAGATTGCGATAGTTGATGGCTTGGAAAAGCTTGTTTTTATGGGTGTAACAGAGATATCTGACCGCGAGGAGGAGATCACTGTTGGCAAGGGCGGCATCAGCCAAATCCGGGGTGGAATCCGTGCTGAAAAGAAATGAGCCCAGGGCGGGCAGCCCGAGAATTGGATTGCCCGCGTGGAGGCTTGTAAAAAGTAGAAGTAGCTGTTGCCAGAGGTCGCTGTGGCGGGTTCCTCTTTTGCGGAGAGCGAGCTCGCGGATGCGGTAGGTGGAATAGTAATCGAGATAGGTTTGTTTCACATTTTCGGGGGTGTCGGTGGGGATGAGTAAATCCCTGTCTTCCGCCACGAAAATAAAGAGCAGACGATATACCTGCAGCAAAACCTGGTGATAATAATCCTGCAGGCTCAAGGCTCCATCACGCAGTTTGGCGCGCAGGGCGGAATTGGCGGGATGGGAAAGAAATCCCGCGCCGAGGGACTCAATGGCGGATTGAACGTTGTCGCGCAGTTCGTCCAGAGCGCGCACGCCGTCCTTGATTGAGGTGTGAAACCACTTTTCCAGCCAGCAATCGTGGGGGGCCGGATTGCCGTCGGAATCCTCGGTTTTTGCCTCCACCCGGGATTGATGGCAGAGCAGGAAAAGCAGAAAGAAATCGCTGTAGCTTTCGTTGTCCAGCATGGCCTGTAAATCAAATTCCACATACGCGGCGCGGGTGAGGGAGACGTTGTTTCGGAGGATGCGCAGTTTGTGGCCATTGGAGAGAAAACCCCAGAGATGATGGGGGCTGCGGTTGAGAAATTCCTGCATCAAGGCGTGGGGTGAGAGCTTGGTTTCGCGCCTGGCGATGGGATTGCGTTTGTCCAAATCCCATTTATAGCTGACCAGATGGATGGCGACGGGCTCGGCAGCCTTGTGGCTGATGGGGTAGCTTTTATACTCAATATCGATGGATTTTTGGGCTTGAAGCCTGCCGTATCCAAGCTCGTGGAAAAGGGGCAGCAGCCAGCGTTCACGGGTTTCCCTGGTGCCGATGGCCTCAGCAGGCAAAACATCCGCTGTTTCCCGAAAGGTGTGCCAAACGCCGATGAGCCGGTTCCAGGAACGGGTGGCGGCTTCACCCAGGCGTTCGCCGGGACTGAGATGATAATCGGTGGGGTTCAGGCCTTCCAGGGTAGCGTCTCCGCTGACGATTCTTTGCAATAAATCGGTTGGGAGGATGGCGCCTTCGGTGCGGACGGTGTTGAAGATGGTTGAGCGTTTAGACATGGGGTTTCCAGTAAGTGGTAAGTGGTGAGAAGTAAGTGGTAAGTGGTGAGGAGTAAGTGGTAAGTGGTGAGGAGTAAGTGGAGTTATGCATGTTTATCACCTTTGAGATGTCGCATGAATGATAGAAGCTGTTTGCTGATGATAGTGATCTCCTCCAGGATAGGGTTTATTGATATGGGATCGCATAACTTAATTCGGGAAGATAGGATTAAGTGAGATTCAAGCTCACGCAAACTTCCATGTGCGATTCTGAGAAAATAAGCAAATTCGTTTTTATTGTGCCTTGCCCAGCCCTCTGCTATATTAGCTGGGACAGATGCTGATGCTCTCCTGATTTGGTTTGTAAGCCCAAACATCTCGCTTTTCGGAAAAGATGCAGTGATCGAATATGCCTTTTCTGCCAGAGTCATGGCTCTTTGCCAAACGTTAAGGTCCTGATAGGATTGATTACTCATATCTACTCCTTCCTGCTGAGAAATGCAAAATCTTAGGAGGCTTAATCAATGGATTGGTATGTGTTTGAGGAATCCTGATTTGTAACTCTGAAGCAACTCTGAAGTTTATAGCTTCAGAGTTCTCAGAAAACTCCCACTTACTACTTACCACTCTACTACTCACTTGTGCTCCCAGGCAAATAAACATATATGCCGAGAATATCCGGTGGAAGTTCGGGCTTTATTTCCGGTTTTTGTGAGCGTTTCAGCATTGCCGCATCCCGCACTCTTAGATGGGAAGCCAGCAGCTCGGAGGCGCGCTGGTGGGCAAAGTTATTAATATGGGGCGAGAGAGACGCGAAGTTTTCAATCACACGTACGATCTGGGTCAGGGCCTGTTGAGGAATAACGTTGTCCGAGACTTGCGCGTTGAGCAGGGCTTTGGCTTCGTCATCCGTCAGCCATTCCGGGTTTTCGTGGGTGCCAGTGAAAGCCACCATTTGGTAATCTTCCGCCAAGCTGCGATGGGTTTTATCCTGGAAAACTTGAGTGAGGTGAAAGCGGTATCGAAAGAGCAGGAGGGTGGTTTTTCGTGTAACCGCCATGGTTCGGATTACTCCACTGCGCTTGGCGATGGAATGGGGGTTTTCGGCGTCCAATGCAGAACTCATCACCAAGTCTGCCAAACCTTCAACCACAGGATGGGTGCGGGCTAGATAGAGTTCTGAATCCCGCACAGGGAGATCGAAACTGACGCGGATTTTGTCGGGCAGATAGCCGCAGCTTTCCTTCACCAGTGTGGGGACGTGGCTCAGATCAATCTGGAAGGAGTTATTTTGTTCTTTAATCACAGCGTTGTAGCGTGTTAGAGCCTGGGTGACGAAACTTTTGATATCAAGCTGGGAGCCGATGGAATCCCGGATGGAATCGAGCTCGGATTTGATTTCATCCACTCTGGCGGCAAGACCCATCTGGGAAAACATGGTTTGGCTTCGTTTTTCTTTGTCCCTGGCAAGATCCCAGGCGTTGTGCAGTTTCTGTTTGTCTTCTTTGAAGAGTTCATCGAATCCGTCGATGAGGAGCTGATCTCCCCTTCCGGATTGTTCACGCAGCAGAAGACCTTCGAAGATGGCTTCCACAACGGCTTCGGTGTCGGCTGGGACGGGGATGGAGATTCCCAGGGAGGATTTTATTTGTTTGTGTTTTCGCAGAAGCACGTCCAGGACGATGCCGTCAATCTGATTGTCCCTTCCATAATATGTGAGCGTGCGGACGACGGGGTGGGGCTGACCAAAACGGTCCACCCTGCCTTCCCGCTGTTCGTGGCGGGTTGGGTTCCAACTGAGGTCGTAATGAATGACCGCGTCAAAATGGTCCTGGAGGTTTATGCCTTCGGAAAGACAATCTGTGCAGACCAGAATTCGGGAAGGGAATTGAGCAATCTCCAAGACGCGGGCTTCGCGTTCCTCCGGTGGCAGAAGCCCGGTTATGGAAGCAATCTGGATGGATTTTGGCAGGCGTTCCCGCAGTTGCTCCGCCAGGTATTCCGCGGTCTGGATAAAGCGGCAGAAAATGATGGGGCTGAAGCCATCCCTAATCAGATCTTTCAGATATGGTAAAATACCGAGCATCTTCGCGTCTTGATTTCCGTGCAGGGCGTCGGCGGCTTTTGCCATTGCCAGAAGTTTGCGGCGGCTGAGCGTGGTTTCATCAGTTTCCGATGTGGAATCGCTGCCAGGCAGGATGTCGCTGGCGTCGGTTGTGTCATGATCGTCAATATCCAGGATGAGGCGTCTGCCCAGTTCGTCTGCTTCGGAGATGGACTCTGTCTCCAAAGTGGCGCTGCGGTTGCGCATCGTCGCGGCTGCCGCAGCGGGACTGGATGCCAGAGCGCGCAATAAAGCCAGAGCAGACCACCAACGCACGCGTTGCCTGTGTTTGCTGTTTGTTTGGTCGGAGACAATTTCGCGGGCATAGTCGAGGGCTTTTTCAAATAAATCTCGATAGGGCTCGGAGAGATTGTAGTGGTGTTCTTTCGTTTCAACGCTGGGGAAAACAGTCTTTTCCTGAAGGTAGTTTGTGATATCCGCTCTGCGGCGCTGGATGAAATATTGGGCGATAACGCGGCGATAATGCTGGTTTTCTGTTCCGGTTAAATCTGGGGGGAAGTTGGCAATGTCTTGGTTCAGAATGCTTAAAAGGGACCTGAAGGCGTTTTCTTTTCCAGAGTGGGGTGTGGCGGTTACCAAAAGCATGTGACGGTCAGGGTTTTGGCTCAGTTTTTTTATGAGGTCATAGCGCTGATGCCGGCTACTGTTTCTGGAATCATCAAAACTGGAAGTGTGAGCTTCGTCCACGATAATCAGCTCGGGTGCAGTGCGCAGGAACTCGGCTTTGTGGCGATCGCTTTTGATGTAATCGATTGATACCACAGTGTGAGGATAGACCTCGAAGATGGATTCGTTGGCGCGGCAATTGCGCTCCAGTTTACGCACCGTGCTTGCCAAAACCATCTTGGCATCGATGTGGAATTTTGAGCTGAGCTCGGTTTGCCACTGCTCCGCCAAATGAGGGGGACAGAGAACGCAAAACCTGGATATTTCACCTCTGTCCAGCAGTTCTCTGGCAATCAAACAAGCCTCGATGGTTTTGCCGATTCCCACGTCGTCGGCAATCAAAAGCCGCACGGGATCAAGCTTTAAGGCCATTATCAGCGGCACCAATTGGTAGGGTCTGGGGTCAACCGCCAGCCTGCCGAAGCTTCTGAAAGGTCCGGCGCTGTTTCGGAAACCCAGCCTGAGCGCGTCACGCAGCAATCGACAGGATTGGTAATCTCCCAACTGGGAAGGGTCTGGCAAACTGAAGGAGGCTGGTTTTACCGTTTCCAGAGCGGTCAGGATGCCGGTGATCTCATCGTCGCTGCCGCCGAGAGGTTTCAGGATGATGAGTTCATCTGTGGATTCGGGCAATACAATCCACTCTCTGCCGCGGGCGGAGACGAGTGAACCGATGGAGTATTTCAAACGTTGTGGGTTCATCATTTCAGCATCATTATAAACCATGTTACTTCTCTACTCTGCTGTGGTCAAGATTTCATAAAGGGCTTTATTAATATAATAGTTCGATCTTCCCACTTTCTCTTTTTGAAGCAATCCATCTTCTGTCAAGGCTTCAAGATACTTGATGGCAGTAAGTCTGCCAATATTCAAATCCCGCATCAGAAAGTCTATCTTCGTATAAGGGTGATAAAACAGGTTGTTTATCAGGTCCTGGCTATAGAATTTATGCTTGGCTCGTATCAGATGTTTGTAGTCAAGAAGTGAAGACTTGATGGATTCAACAATTGAGATGGTCTGACGGGATGTGGATTCCACTGCATCCAGCATGAATAGTATCCATTCCTCCCAAGCTTCTTCCTCACGCACTTTTTGGAGCAACCGATAGTAATCACTTTTGTGTTTTACGATATAACGGCTCAGGTAAAGAACCGGAGAATCGAGCAAGTGTTTGAGTACTAAAAACAAGACGTTGATTATACGTCCGGTGCGCCCGTTTCCATCATAAAAGGGGTGTATGCTCTCAAACTGGAAGTGGATGATAGCCATTTTCACCAAAATGTCGGCATCATATATGTGGTCATCATTGATGAAAAGCTCAAGATTGCTCATGAGATCAGCTATATTCTGGGGATTTTGTGGTGGCCTATAAACAGTTTCACCTGTTTGTTCGTTTTTCAGTTCGGTTCCAGGCATGGTCCTAAAACCTGAACGATGATTTTCCAGCTTTGAGTGAATTTCAATAATGATGTTGGAGGTTAACAGGGAGTTATCTCGTACAAGCTTGAAACCCGCTTTTAGAGCAGAGGCGTAGTTTTTCACTTCTTTTGCGGAAGCATTCTCGGCAAACTGGGGGAAAAGTTCTTCCCGATAAAGATCGTCAGCGGTGGTGATGATGTTTTCTATTTCAGAACTATCTTTCGCTTCCTGAAGAGAAAGAGTGTTTATCAGAATGGATTGATTCGGGATGCTCGAAGAGATTCCCTTCAATTCTGCCAGATAACGATGAGCTGATGCTGCTTTTCTTAGGACTGTCTTAGTCTCTAAATCAACTTCAGGTGGAAGAAATCTTGGTGTGCTGCTCATAAAAATACTCCTATTGGTATATTAAACCCGGATTTTCTATACATATCACGACGGACATATATACGAAAGTGGCATTTTCTATACATATCACGACGGACATATATACGAAAGTGGCATTTTCTATACATATCAAAAAGAATATATAAGCAAAAGTTGTATTTTCTATACATCTTATTCAACTGCATGGGAAATAAAGCTGGTGGTAAATGTGATTGTAGAGGCAGTGAGACAGGATTGGCAGCAAAAAGGAATTCATGATCCTATTTCTCCCCAAAGATGTTTTTATTGGCGGCTATAATCTCTTGCCAATCATCATCATACCTGAATCTGATGACATGCCAGCCAGCATCGTCCAAGCATTTCTCTATTTTTTTATCTTCGCTTGCTTGATCCGGTGAATCATGGATGGGGCCATCAATGTAAATGACGACGAATTTATCGCTGTATAGATAATCCGGTTTGGTGTTACACGATTCAATGAGCGCTTGAGCGTGGGTCGGAAGGATATGGCCAGATTTGTAAATGAGGTCAAGCCATTTTTCCTCAAGGCTTGAGCCTGCCAATCTTTTTAATCTTTCAAAATGCTCGGTTCGTGATAATTCACTGGAAGAGCGGGATACGTTGGAATTGAAGAGGCTTATCAGGATATCAATAATCGCTTTGCGGTCCAACAACTCATGGTCGGTTTGGTTCGAATAGCTCATGAGGCAGTCATAGCAGGCGGCTTCACAGGTTTCTTTGGCCAGTGGGGATTTTTGCAGGTCCGCAAAGGTGGTCGGATCATAATGACAAATATCTATGGCTTCCCTGATAACTTGCTTGAAGTTTGGGTTGTCTATCACCTTTTTCAAAACTCCGGCTCCGCCTTCTGTGGCTTCGTAGAAGAGAATTACTTTTCTTTCACCCTTTGAAGGCAGCGATTCCGCTGATAATTCGTTATCCTCCAGCTCGAAAACCCTTTGTATGGCGTTTTTTAGAACCGCCTGCAGAGATGCCATTATGGTATCATTAACACCGAAATGTGGTTCAAACAACAGGCAATTTTTGGTGTCGCTTACAAATGGGCTAACCAGGATGTTCGATCTGCCCATGGGTGAATCATCATCGAGGTCTTCACTATCATATTTTCCCCAGTATCCGCGCTCTGTGTCAAAAACAAATCCGGGGCGCCGGGATTTATAGCCGAGGTTTATGCGCCAGATCATGGCGGAATCACCATAGGTCAATCTTCCCAGACAGTCATTTTCATTCATGATGTTTGCGTTTATGCAGGAGAGGCGGCCTGATCGCGACGCGAAGCGTAGGGTAGTGCGGATGTCGAAACCGAGTTTTAGGCGTTCTTCCTCGTCGCAATTTATCTGGTCTCTGCGTTGCGCCACCACATTCTGAAGCCTGAACAGGTTTGATAAAATATGATGTAAATCGCTGCCGCAATGTTCACATTTATCATATTTTTGCTTGTCCACGCCCTCTTCCAAAACATGCAGATAACCACATTGGGAGCAAATCTTTGCCGCGCTGGTGGCAACATTGTTTTGTTCATCCTGGGCGGGCATGATAACCTGGTGGATGATGTATCTGGAGCCTTCATGATAGACAAATGAGCGTGGTCCAAACTCTGTGATGGCCAAAAAACGAGGCCGGGACAGATATTCATCTTTACCGGTCTTGAGTCTTCTCCCTGGTATAAAGGCGGACAGAGGTAAGCGGGGGAAATTATATCCAGGCAAAAAGCCCTCACTGGCAAAATATCGATAGGAATAAAAATCGGAATGAATCGCCCCACTGGATGTGGTAAGGAGTTCCAACTGTGCTTCAGCTTCTCTCCTTAGACGTTTGGCTTGGTCTTTTTCCTGTTGTTTTCTGGAGGCGTCAAGGATAATTTTATTTTGGATTTCCTGCTGATTGAGAGCAGCTTTATATAAACCACGCCATCGATCACAAGCTTTTTGGAATTGCAGCGGAATTTGGGATAATGTGTCGTCAAGCCAATCCGGTGTGAACCAAACAGAATTCTTTAAACTATCTTCTATGGAACTTATTATTTTGGCTGCTCTGATGCGCGCTCTTTGTCTTATGGAAAAATCCGACAAAGCGTTCTCAATATCTGGCAAGAGTTCCAGCTTAGGTGGTTCACCAGAGATATCCACAATTTCTGTGAGTGTGTTACCCAGTTTCAACCGGGCTTCTGAAAGCCAGATGGCATTGATATGGGATTGCAACATATCTTCATTGGCAAGATCAATCTGCGGTGCCGCCACTGATCCTGAGACCATATTGACGGGACGTTTAAAGAAATATTGATCATGCGGACTTCCAGTTGAACAATAGGTGAAAACCAAGGCTGGCTGTCCGCTTCTGCCCGCGCGCCCACTGCGTTGCGCGTAGTTTGCGGGTGTAGGTGGAACATTGCGCATATTCACCACGTTCAAGCGCGAGATATCGATTCCCAGTTCCATGGTGGGTGAGCAATATAGGATGGGCAAAGTGGCTTTACGAAAGTCATCTTCTCTTCGTTCCCGTTCTTCGTATGAAACCTGGGCTGTATGTTCTCTCGAGTGGAGCCCACGCGTCGATGCCGCAACAAACTGGTAGAATTCTTTAAAATATTGATTAACTGGTTGTCCAGCCAAGGAAAGAGATGTTTGACGGATGGGATCATAAGCTCCGCTGGAACCATCTCCGGCTTTCCAAATCATCGAATCGGCCACAAGCTGATATCCCGGTACTTTTTCCGCTTTGGCATCCCGGACTTTTTCGATAATCCCGTAGGATAAAAGCCCGTCCAGCAGGTTTTTGATGATTGTACCCGTATCTTCCAAGGTAAGCTTGTGCATGTGGTTCTGGAACCTGTTTGCACGCCTGAGATATTGTCCAAAACCGCTCCGGGTGGAAAGATAGGTGTCTCCGCCATAATCTCCCTGTTTGCGAGAACGTGGGTAGAGTACCGAAGCGTGAGTTAGCAGTCTGGTCTGCTCGTTTTCATCAAAACCCCAGGGGGGGATAAGCCGCTGTTTGCCTTGTTGCAGAATCCTTTCCTGTTCCATTTGATCCAGGTAGGAAACTTTGATGGCGAGTTCCCTTCGCATCCAATCAAGCAGTGTTTTTAAAATGTTCAGCCTGGTTTGCGTGTCCGCCTGAGCCAGGGCGGGATGACCGGAAGCCCACTGCTCGGAATCTCCCGCCAATTCATCAATTGAAAGGTATTCAATCTCCAAAAGTCCCGTTTGTTCAAGGTTTGGAGCATTAACCCTCCATCCTCTTTTCAAATCACGATACAGGTGATATCCAAGAACGTTTCGTAAGGCTCGCTCAGTTTCCATTTTGGCAAGCCCTTTACCGGCATCAGGGTTTGAAGCGTACTCTTCAAAGGGCAGGTTCAAGCTCTCAAAGACAAGCTGGGTGAGTTCACTGTGTCTTACTCCCTCGCCGCTTTTTTGTGAGAGTGCGTGAAACAGGGCTCCTCTGAGAAGACCGACCTGTATGAAATCATTGAAATGACCCGACTGGAGAGAGGCATCCTGCCTGTTGTCAGTGAAGCTCAGCAGTTTGCGGGCCTCTGGGGGAAGTTCCATGTTGCGGATATGACGCACTGCGGAAAGGGATAAAATCGTGGTCGCAGTGCTTCTGCCTTCTGTACCTAATGCAGACAGTTTGGCAAAATCGCTTCTTTGATTGGCAGAATATGAGACTTGGCAAGTGGGGCAAAATCGAAAAGGAGCAGCAAGAAAAAACATCTGTCTGCCAGTGTTTTTTAACTGTCCGTCTGCTGTCACACGGATCGGTTTGGGAAGATATTCCTTGCGATTGTTGAGAATTTTTCCATCATGGCCCTTCCATTCGTCAGGGATTTTATCCATGTTACCGGTAACATCATCCGTCCATTCATTTGCATCATCAGCAAAAATAAAACCCGCTTCCTGATTCTCATCAAAAACCCGTTCATTCAGATCCCGGGGCTGGAGCCGCCATACTTCTCTTTCGTCATCAAAAATCTTAGTCACGGTGTAAAACTCTTGTCCACAGTGACGACAGAAGGCCAAAGGTAGAAGGATTTTATTCTTATTGCTGTTGGGGACATATAGCTGTCTTTGTATCGTGAGATGTCTTATTTCTTTTTCATCGAGAGACGCGTAGACGGTGTCTCCTCTGCTTATAAACTGGTGAAGTTTGAATGCGAAAACCGGAAACTGATTGGCGGGATTGATTGTTTTAAATCCCAACATCAGGGCATGCTGGATCGCTTTTTGGCAAATGGATCTGTCGATTCCAGTGATATTGCTGAGGCTTTCTGCTCCACCATCCTTGCCCCAGATACATTTTGCGGGTGAGCGGTATAATCTGCCGGAATGGGGGTCGGATTCAACCCCAAAAGTGGTTTCAATCCAAGAGAATAAGGTGTCCTCCTTGATGTCCTCAAAACTCAGGCTCTGTGTTTTAAGTGTGTTTTCAATCGAGTTCGCAAGTTTTGTGACAACGGATGAATCAGAAAAATCAAATTCCGGGGTCAAGCGTTGAAGATATTCACCAATCACATTGTCTGGTGTCACGTTGCTGCCGAAAAGTTGTGTGGCCACCCTTGAGATTTCAAGATTCTGTTTCGAGCGGTCACCGGTGCTGGATAATGTGGCGGATGTTCCGACGCGGATAACGTTTTCTGCCTTTGCGGCGTCTATTGTTCTTCTGATCAACATAGCCACATCAGCTCCCTGGCGACCCCGATAGGTGTGGAGTTCGTCCAAAACCAGGAATTTGAGGTTTTTACAGGCTGCCACGAGGGGCAATTCGTTGGGCCTGGTTAAGATGAGTTCCAACATCACGTAGTTGGTCAGCAAAATATCTGGAGGATTCGAGCAGATTTTGAGTTTTTCCTGTTCTGATTCCTGGCCAGTATAGCGTTTGAAAGTAACAGGTTTTGTGTCAGAGCTGAAGCCCCAGTCTATAAATTTTTTGAGTTCATTTTTCTGACTGTTTGCCAGCGCGTTCATGGGATAGACAATGATGGCTTTGATCCCTTTGCCGCTCCCGGTTTTAAGAATGTGGTTCACAATGGGAATGATGTATGCCAGGCTTTTCCCGGAGCCGGTGCCAGTGGTGAGGACATAGTTCTGTTCTTGGGCTGCTCGTTTTATCGCTTCAGTTTGGTGTTTATGAAGCTGCATCTGTTTGCCAAAGTCGGTTTCATCTTTCTTCATTCTGAATATCTGCCGACATAATGGATGTAAAATTTCTGACTCAATCAAATCATCAATTGAGTCTCCCGGTTCAAAGAATGGGCTTAGCTGAATCAGGGGGTCTGGCCAGAGTAAGCCGTCCTCAAGCTCATTGGAAATTAATTCTTTAATCGAATCATCTTTGATTGTGATAAAGCCCTTGACGTATGAGCAGTAATCCGCAATCAGTTTGTTTCTAAGCTCGAAAACATTCATGAGAATACCTTTCCTTTTACAAGACTTTAAGCATGAAGACCACTTGTATATCTTTCAGTTTTACGGAATTTATAAAATCGTGAATTTGCTATCGATATAGCGTGCAT
>JAAYKA010000149.1 GCA_012522635.1 Candidatus Cloacimonadota bacterium | reverse complement strand
ATAAGATAAACCGATATCGTCAAAACCATCTCCATCGACATCTCCCAATCTGCTCCAGTAATACGAGATAAGGCCATCATCTGGAAACTCGATAATGTGATCCGGATCCTGGAGATCGGCATTTGGCCCGCTGTAAAAAATCAGCAGCTGATTACTTGTTCTGTAAGTCCATTCCACGATAGCCAGATCATCATAGCCATCGCCGTTCAGATCGCCCAAATTTAATGGCTCACATACCCGGGTGTGTGTGCCATCATCCCAATAATACCCCTCACGGCTCAGGGAGGGCTGGGTTGCTGAACTGAAGTCGGGACCGTCAAAAAAATATATCTACCTTTCCAAGTGCCGGCATAGCCTGACTGAGATTGTAATCCCAGGCAAAAGACAACACTATCAAATCATCGTAACCGTCATGATTGAAGTCGAGACTGACTAAGGTATGACCAAACATTGAGCAATGATGCTCTCCTTCAAATTCCGCCATCAGCGGCATGTCGTTCTGACCCCAAAGCGCTGTGGAAACAAAAAAACTCACTGCCAAGAGTAAGAATGCCCGGTTTGAGATAGATAGTGTCATGACTTCACCTCTTAGAAAAGTTGAGTCACAAATATGGGGGTGATCCCAACTCATTGTTTCTCAGGTTGCTTGAGGGCTTTTAACATCCCTCGCTAATCATAATCCATATATGTCGAAACGACTGATTACACTGTTTATATCTTTCCTTTTTAGGTCAAGGTTTATTTTCCTGATGAGTTCGTCTCATAAGGCTGGATTACCAGTAAAGGTTTTATCGGGTTTTTGAGGGTTTGTTTCAAAAGCTCGGATGGATAAATTCTGTCACAGATCACATCATTAGAATAACCTGGCAGAAAAAGGTTTAACTTGGATTGAGGTTTGACAAAAGATTCTGCTTGACGTTCGGGTGTGGTATCATCAAAATGGAAAAAACGATGAATGGGAGAACAGAAATGAAAATACGCTATTTTGGACACTCGGCTTTCTTGCTTACGAACGACCTTGGGCACAGGGTTTTAATCGACCCTTTTTTGGACGACAATCCGCTTTCGCCGGTGAAATCGGAAGAGATTGATGCCGAATATATCATTGCCACCCATGCTCACGCGGATCATCTGGGCGACAGTTTCAAGATTGCCAAACGCTGTGATTCCACCGTGATTGGAGTGGCGGAATTGGCATGGTATGTGGAATCAAAAGGCTGCAAAGCGCACGCGATGCAAATCGGCGGAGCTTACAGCTTTCCCTTTGGCAGGGTGAAACTTACGCCAGCGCTGCATGGAAGCCAAACTCCGGAGGGGCAATATGCCGGGCTGGCGGCTGGAGTGTTGCTGTGGATGGATGGAATGTGTATCTACCACGCTGGCGACACAGGCCTTTTTTATGATATGAAGCTAATCGGCGAGATGAATGAGGTGGACTGTTTCATCGTTCCGATTGGAGATAATTTTACCATGGGGATTGAGGACGCGTTAAAAGCGGTGGAATTTGTGAACCCCCAAAAGGTGCTGCCCATGCACTATAACACTTGGCCAGTGATTAGCGCCGACCCGGAAGAATTTGCCCGAAAAGTGAATGCAATGGGCAGGGTTTGCCTCACGCTCAAACCCGGAGATGAACTCCAGATCTGAGCGAAAGGCAGTTTGAATGATGGAGCCGCTTATTTCTTGAGCGCTGCCAGAGCGGCTTGGTAATCCGGCTCCTGGGTGATTTCCTCAACCAGTTCGCGATAGACCACTTTGCCAGTTTCATCAATCACGATCACCGCACGCGCCAAAAGTCCCGCCATGGGGCCATCAATTAATTCCAAGCCGTAGGTTTTGCCAAATTCGCGGTCGCGCATTTCGGAGAGGGTGAGCACTTTGTCGATGCCTTCGGCACCGCAAAAGCGTCCCAGAGCAAAGGGAAGATCGCGTGAAATGCCGATGATGACGGCGTTGGGAACCTTGGAGGCTTCCATGTTGAAGGTGCGCACGCTGGTGGCACAAACGGGGGTGTCCACGCTGGGGAAGATATTCAACAGAATCTTTTTACCCTTGAAATCCGCCAGAGAGCGATCTGAAAGATCGTTCGCGGTGAGGGTGAAATCCTTGGCAGCACAGCCCATGCGGGGCAGCGAGCCTATTGTATTAACGGTGTTTCCGTGAAGTTTTGTTTTAGCCATTTTTATATCCTTTGTGTGTTAATTCATTTTTGGACAATATAAACGAGAAAAGCCGTCCAGGCAAACCGGGCTAAAATTCGGGGATATAAAAAACCGGCCTGCCGTCTGAATCTAAGCGGCAAGCCGGGTCAATTGATTGGCTGGGGATTAAGCCAGGAAAAACAGTTTAATCAGTATCGCGATTAAAAGCGCGGAGTTTATCGTCGCAAAGATTGTGAAACGGGTTTTTATCGCCCTAATTTCGTCACGATTGACTATGGCCCTTTTTTCAATCTTTACAATCAGGTGTTCAATGGTGGCAAGCTTTTCCTCGGCCTCATTGATTTTACGGATATTGCTGTTGTGGTTCACATCTCGCTTGAATTGACGCATGAGCTCGAAAGCTACTGGAATGAAGGTGGGGACAAGTTTTTTAAGGTTAAAAATAGCCATTTTCACACTCCCTTTTAGAATTTGTAGCCCAGATTTCCATAAAGGGTGCCAGGCAGGACGGAATGGGTGGAATAGGCAAGGTCGAGCTCGATGCCCTTGACGTTCAAACCGATGCCAGCGTTCCAGGTGGCGGGATTTGAATGCACGCCAAAACGGATGGCGAGAGGCTCGAAAAGGCGAACTTCCACGCCGCCCATAAATTCCGTTTCCTTGGCAAAATCTTTTTTCACTTCCAGGCTGGTAATCACATTTTCGTATGGTATGTAGGATATTCCCAAAGCCAGTTTGCTGGGCAGGGAATGCTGGTTTTCCTCACCCATCATGGCTTGGTTTATATTGCTGACGCTGAAGCCGAGCTTGGTGCGCCCGTGCAACAGGGCCTGGGCTCCCAAATCGATTCCAAAAGCGTCGTCGGATTTTTCATCAATAAACTGCAGGCGATGATAGTTCAGGGTGTAGCCCACGCTAATCTGGGAATGGATGTCGCTTTGCAAGTCGAAGGCGTGTCCGGCGGTCCAGATTTGTTCGCTCATCAGGTTTTCATCTTCAAAACCAACATCGAAAAGCCTGGCTCCAACCGCGAGGGTGCCAAATTTTTTGGGCAATCCAACGCCCAGTGCGGCGGTTTTATATTCCGAAAAAGACATGCCATAAAGCTGGCTGAAGCCTGCCTGGACTTCCATTTTCACGTTTGTGAGTCCGGCGGGGTTGAACCAAAGCGCGTGAACATCATCTGCCACGCCGGTGTAGGCTCCACCCATGCCACGAGCTCTGGCGGAAGGAATGTAATCATCGAAAACAGCCAGCAGCAGCGCCGCTTGGATGAGGATGAGGGAAAGAATTACTATCTTTTTCATGTTTGGGCTCCCTTATTTCATTTTGGCTTTGATGACAATCGGCTGCACGGTGCTTTCCTTGTGGCCGGTGGCGCGGTCAATCACTTCCAAATGGCAGTAATAGAAGCCGATGGGCAGTTTGTTTGTCATGTAGTCGCGGCCGTCCCAAACGAAGCTTTCGATGCCCAGCGAGCTGCCGATGTTGCGATTCACAGGCGTTGCCACCAGGCGTCCCTGAGCGTCATAGATGCGCACAATCGCTTTGGCGTTGACACCTGAAGCGGTGGATTTTATGCCATATTCAATGGTGAGTTTTTCGTTCAGCTCGGGGTTGAAAATGTTGCGGCCGTTAGCTTCGTTTCTGATGTTCAGCCAAGCCATGTCCTTATTGATGGGCACCAGAAGTTTTCCATTGGAGATATTTGCAATGGGAGTGTTGTCGTAGGCAAAAGAAACGAGCTTAATCTCGGATTCTCCATAGGCGATGGGGGTTAAAATCAGTTTGAGCAAAACCTGGTCATCCGCGGTGGAGAAAATGGGTTCCTGGGATTGATAGATGACGGAAAGAATGTCGCCCGCTTCGGAAAGGCTGTATTCAGGCTCAAAGCCGGTCATGGTGTCTTCCACATCCAGGCGTTCAAACT
>JAAYKA010000148.1 GCA_012522635.1 Candidatus Cloacimonadota bacterium | reverse complement strand
TTGTTCATTCTGTCCGCGATGTTTGAGCTGCTGGGATCCAGCTTGCGCTCCATTGCCAGAGAGCGTTCCAGCAGTTTTTCCGCCTCTTTATAGCGTCCGATATCCTTGTAAAAGCGCCCCAGATTGTTCAAAAAGGGGCTCAATTCCAGGGAGCGCTGTCCATACAGATTTTTGGCCAGTCCCACGGCTTCATGATAGACGGGGTCTGCTTTTTCATAACGATTTTGATAGTGATAAAGCAGCGCCAGATAGAAATAGTGTCGGCAAAACTGGTGACTTTCCCTGCCGCAGGCGGCTTCACTGAGATCGGCGGCGTGGCGGAAATGGTATTCGGATTTATCCAGAAAATTCTGATCCCAATACAGTTCACCGGCTTTAAAATGGTAGAGAGCGGCTTGGTCAAGCTGTTCGGCTTTTTCGAAGTGGTTGGCAATTTCGGCTGCATGTTCATGCAAGTCTTTGGCGAAAACTTTCTCCATGGCTTTGGCGGCACTGAGGTGCAGCTCTCGCAGTTCATCCGCCACGATGGTGGAATACACGGCTTCCTGAATGAGGATGTGGGAAAAAATGTAGAAAACTTCGTTCAAGTCTCTCCAGATACCGCTTTGGAAGCCTTTATCCAAATGCGGGGCAGGACTGGAATTCAGCATTTCGGAGAGCACCTTGATGTTGAAACGCATGCCCAGGACGCTTGCTTTCATCACACTTTCCCTGGTTTTGGCGGAAAGGTGGTTGATGCGGCGCAGCAGAACTTTATGAATGCCAACACCTTGCCAATTTGCGGGAACCGTGATTTCACCGCGGGCGTTCACATTGCCTTCCTCCACCAGCGACGACATTACCTGTTCGATGTTGAAAGGATTGCCATCGCTGAATGTGGAAAAAAAGCTGGCTGTGTCTTTGGGAAGAGTCTCCAAACCCAAAAGCTGGGTACACAATTCCAGGCTTTCACCAAGGGCGAGGGGATTCAAATCCAGGTGCAGACTTTCGAATCCGGGGATTTCGAGCGTGGGGACAGAGCCATCATCCAAATAGCGGGATGAAGCTAAAATGCCGATTCGGACTGGCTCGAGCTCTCCCAAAGCTGTCAAAAAGAGCCGGGAGCGAGGATCCAGCCATTGGAGGTCGTCGATGGCTAAAAGTAGTGGTACATCTTGGGAAACCAGGGCTAAAAAGTGCGCGCCGCCCTCCAAACTGCGCCACAGACGTAAATCCGGCGGAATCATTTCCAGCGGGCTTTCCTCCCAGCGCAAATCCAAAATGAAGGCGATGAAAGGTTCCAGTTCCGCGAATTTCTTCCTGCCCCTGGCCCACTTTTTCCAGTTTTGGCGAAAAATCTCCAAAGCTTCGTCCTGTGCAAGCTCCGGCTTCATTCCAAAAAAACGATCGAAAAACTGTTTTACGGGATCGAGGGGCGCAGAAATGGGCATTTCGCAGCAGGCGGTAAGCACTGTAAAGCCTCTTGCGAGAGAGAGTTTAAGGATTTCCACCATCAACCTGGTTTTGCCGATTCCGGGATCGCCGCAAATGTGGGCAACGTAATTCCTTTCCGAAGCCAAAGTTTGATCTATCAAGCCTTCGAGGAAGGAAAGCTCTTCCTTTCTGCCCACGAATGTTTCCCGCAAGGAAATATCGCTGGGGGAAAGCATGCCGGTTAGTTCGAAAAGCTGTTCGGAGGCTTGTTTAACCGTTTTCCCCGCGGTTTGCCAGGAACGGAAGCTGAAGTCTTTGTTGGTTTTATTCCAAATAGCGGCGTCTGTTGCCACTTTGCCAGGTTTTGAGTGTTCCCAAATTTCTCTGGTCCGCAGACCCACTTCTCCAAAAACGAGATATTGACATCCACCGGGATACTGCAGGCAGGTGGAAAAAACGGTGTCAGCAGCAATTCCCATGCGCAAATCAGGATATTTTTTCAGTATATCCAGGGAAACGCGGCAAGCCCGATGATACATCTCGGAATCCTTGAACGGCACTCCAAAATACGCGAATATATTGTATTCACTGCTTTTTTTACGGGCGCCCAACATGAAGGCTTTGAAAGCGATGGAGATAACCTCCATGTTTTGAACCATCTGTTCCACCTGAGCCAAACCCTCCCAAGCCAAGCTCACCATGATGCAGGCCGCGGACTGGAAAGAAGTTTTGGGTTCAAGATTGTGAAGGCGGGGATGGGTGAATTTGGTTTGGAGTTCCCTCAGCTCTGAATCCAGCGAAAGCTTGAATGGGATTGGCTTTGGCGCGCGAGATGATTTGGGACGCCCTTTTTCATTGAGCAATCCCAGGGCTCCCAGCTTGGCACGGGCTTTGTCTGTGATTCGCAAGCTACCGGTTTTAGCGGGAATTACCTCCAAGGTTTCCAGTTCGGGTCCATAAAACACGCATTCATATTGGAGGGGATTTATCATCACGCGCCAGTTTACCCTACCGTAACCCATTGCCATCCTAAGCTTTGGATGTGGGGAAGGTTTGTTTTTTCCTGTTTCACGATTGATGCCTTCCAATTCTTTTGCCGCTGCCAAAATCTGCGGAGCATCCACGCCGGGAAACACAGCCAAAAAAGAATCGCCTTCCATTCTGGCAACGAAGCCGCCACGGTTTTCCACAATCTCGAATAGCTGGACGCAAATGATATTCAGAAAGTCGGAAAGCTTGTCTGCGCCTGCCTGCCCCTGTTTTTCAAAACCTGCCAACATGGGTCGAAGTTCCGCAATTCGGCAGTCCAAAATAAAGGAATTGAAGCTACCCCGCGGTTTTTGCTGCCGCAGTTTGGACAAGATGTAAGCAGGTACGTAGTTTAACATGATTTATCACTTCGCAAAAGGGGGGTAACCCAAGCTCAGAATAAAAACTAAATTTTACATAACGGTAAAATGGCATAATCGGTCAAGTAATTTTTATTCGGGCGGAAATGAAAAGTTCGAGAACTGAAAACGAATCTGGGTTGATTCGCTAGTTTTTCAAGCTATTTTTGAAAACTGCAACCGCCTCAAAAGACGTTGGCGCGGGGAATTCCGTTTCGGGGTCTGGATGGTTTTATGCTTGGCTCACGCCTCCGCGAGTTTTTGCTTGTAGTTACGGAATTTTTCCCGCAGTTCATCATCCTGTAAAGCCAGGATTTGCACTGCCAACAGGGCGGCGTTTTTGGCTCCGCCGATGGCCACGCTCGCAACTGGAACTCCCGGAGGCATTTGCACGATTGCCAACAGAGCATCCAAACCTCCCAGGCCACCGCTATCCAGAGGCAAACCTATCACAGGCAAAACGGTGTGGGACGCCAAAACTCCGGGCAGATGGGCTGCCATTCCAGCGGCGGCGATTATCACTTTAACCCCATCGTTTTCAGCCTGTTGAGCCAGTTCGGCGGTTTTTTGGGGCTTGCGATGGGCGGAGGAAACGTGAAAATCGTAATCCACGCCGAATTCCTCCAAAACCTGGCGCAAGGGTTCACAGATGGGCAGGTCACTTTTACTGCCCAAAATCACACGAACTTTGGGCATTTTACTTATTTTGCTGTTCTGGCAGAATGGTGAGGCAATCGTGAATTTCCTCAACGTTTGCCGCGGTGCTGAAGGCTTCCAGAATCTCCGGGTTCATGATGAGCTTGGAGATGTAGGAAAGGCTGAAAAGATGTTGTTTGTCGTTGTGCAGGAGCAGCATGAAGAAGATGTTCACGGGTTTGTTGTCTGGAGCATCGAAATCCACGGGGGTGCTGGAGCGTCCGAAGAGGATGCTGGGTGCCTTGATTTTGGATGGATGCAGGTGGCGCGGATGCAGCAGAGCGACACCGTGGCCGATGGCGGTGGAGATCAGCTCCTCACGGGCAACCACAACTTCATAGAGCCAGCGGGCATCGCGCACAAGCTTCAAATCCTTCGCCTTCACGCTGAGGATGCGAATGGCGTCGAACTTGTTTTCCGCTTCGAAATCCAGAAAGATATTTTCCGGGCGCATATACTCTTCAAAATGGCAGATAACGCGCTTTAATGCCAGCATTTTTTCGTCTCTTTCGTTGAGGTTTTCCAGCCATTCATTCAGGGAATCCTCATCGATTTTGAGGTTTTTCCCCACCTGTTTGGTTTCAAAAGTATCGGTGTTCATCATCTCCTGGACCACGCGCTCGGATACTTTCAGCTTGCGGGCCACTTCGATTTTGGACAAATATTTCTTCGCCATTGTTACCTCCCTTGGTGATGGCTTTGGAAATGCGTTTTTTTGCATTTTCAAGGTTTAACTTGACAAAGATAGAGATTTTTTTGAGCATGGCATAATGGTCAAGAAATATATTTGTCTGGCAATGCTGGCGGTGGTACTTTGGGGATGCTCATATTCCGTGTTTTCAAATGCTTACCCGCATCTGAAAAATATTGCCGTGCGCCCTTTTGAAAACCGAAGTTCACAGTTTGATCTGGCGGATACGGTGATGGACGGGCTTACCCAAAAATTCAGCCGTGACGGACGCCTGAAACTTGTAACACAACAGCCTGATTGCACGCTGGAAGGAGAAATCCTGGATTTTTCGGAAAGCGTTTACAGCTACGACAGCGGTAATAATGTGCAAGATTATATGCTGCGCCTAAGCTGCAGCGTGGTTTTCACCGACCTGATTAACAACCAGGTAATCTATGAAAATAAACAACTGACCCTGACGGAGCCCTACGCAGCCACCGCGCAAAGCTCCAGCACGGCAAAATCAAAAACGAAAGAGGAAGCAACAGATGAACTCATCACGAGGCTCTTCAACACCATCATCCAAAACAGCCTCGAAACCTGGTGAAGGCATACGCCTGAACCGTTGGCTGGCTCAAAGCGGAATTTGTTCCCGCCGCGATGCGGATGAATTGATTCGCTCCGGAGAAGTGCGGGTGAACGGTGAAATCTGCACAGACCTGAGCTGCAGGGTGGACCCCGAAAAAGACCAGGTCAGCCTGCGCGGGGAAGAGCTGCAGCCGCAAACGGAAATGGTGTATCTGATGCTGAATAAACCCCGCGGTGTGCTGGTGACACGTGCCGATGAATTTGGACGTGACACGATTTACGCGCTGTTGCCTCAGGGAGCGCACAATCTGCGTTACGCGGGCAGGCTGGACAAAGGTTCGGAAGGTCTGCTTCTGATGACCAATGACGGCGAACTAATCAACGCGCTCACCCATCCAAAGCGCGGCGTGGAAAAGGTTTACCGAGTTGAAATCAACCGCGTTCTCAATAAAAAAGAACTTGGCGAATTGCGTCGCGGAGTGCCCATCGAAGGTGGTCTCACGCGTCCAGCCGGAGTTTTTGTGAAAAGCCAAACTGAAGGCAGCATGACCTTGAAAATTGTAATCACGGAAGGACGCAAGCGGCAAATTCGCCAGATGTTGGAAGCCGTGGGAGCTCGGGTGAAACGGCTCAAACGCCTGCAATTAGGTACTTTGCAACTGAAAGACCTTCCCGAAGGACGCTGGCGTCATCTAACCCCGACGGAGCTGCGTTCCTTAAAAAAACTCGTGGAGAATAAAGATAAATGAATATTGCCCTGATTGGACCGCCCAAAAGTGG
>JAAYKA010000147.1 GCA_012522635.1 Candidatus Cloacimonadota bacterium | reverse complement strand
TCAAGATTTTGCAAAAAGCCTCGGATATGAGCATGAATCACAGCAAACTGCTTTGCAAATCCAGAATGACCTCGCGGGACTTTCGCAAAACCATGGAAAGCCTCCTGGAGCGCCAGGCTATTCGAGCTCTTGAGGAAGAAGTGGGCTATCGCAACCGTATTAAAATGAGTTACAGTCTGAATCCAGTCTTGGAACACGTTGACTTGAATTAAGTTAGGCAAAATCGAGGCCGTGGATGTCATGCCTGGCGTCCACGGCTTTTATTGTTTTAATCAATTTTAATGAGTTTTCAAGTGCATTTGGGAGTGATTTATTGCATAAGTCTTTGCAGGGGTAGAGCTTATCTTTCAAACAGGGTTCATCAATCTTAATAATTAAACAATTCCGCTTATACGGCAGCCCGCAGGAAAGAATGCGGAAGGGCGCCATTGACAAAAAAGAAGCACAAGACTCTGCACCCCTGTGTCTTGAGTATCTCATCTATATGATATATAAGATATAAAAATATATTACTATGTAATAATATAAATCTATATATGTATATATAACAGTATGTTATACTATCTATCTACTTCTTATCCTCTTATTTTAGGGCGGGGGAGAGAGAAAGAGGCTGGAATTGATACATTGATTAAACTCATTTGGCGGAAAAAACGCTAATCCACTGTATCGCAGTAAATTACGCCATTTTTTAGTGAAAATCAGGCCTGAAAATCCTTTGAAACCCAAGAAATTGATTAAATGGGGAGCAGGGGGTGCAGAGGGGCTTAAGGCTATAAGCCTGTTGGAACACCGGTTTTAACCGGTTGGCGCGCCGGATTTATCCGGTGGAAAAGGGTGGCTGGTTTTCAGCCTTGTGCCAGATGAATCTGGCACCAACGACCGGATGAATCCGGTGCTCCGGCATGGGCTGGATTTCTCACTTCGTTCGAAATGACGCTTCGGGGCGGGTTTGGGTGGTGGGCGGAGCTGGGTGGTCGGCAGGACATTGTGCCAGATGAATCTGGCACCTACGACCGGATGAATCCGGTGCTCCGGCATGGGCTGGATTCTTCGCTTCGCTCAGAATGACGCTTCGGGGCGGGTTTGGGTGGTGGTGGGCGGAGTCTGAGTGGTCGAAAGGACATTGTGCCAGATGAATCTGGCACCTACGACCGGATGAATCCGGTGTTCCGGCGAGCCTATCGCTGGCGCTCAGGATGACGCATGGGCGCGGGGTTGGGTGATGATTTGCAGGGTTTAGGTGGTCGAAAGGACATTGTGCCAGATGAATCTGGGACAGAGGTGGACTTAAAACAAAACAGGCTTGCAGCTTGGTTTGCAGGGGATAATTTTTCATTGACACGGAATTGAAGTTTTTAAAGATGGTTAGAAGTCGATATGTGAAATCACATAACGAAACAAGAAGAAATCACGGAGCGATAAATGGCACTCGAACCCACAGATTTGATGGATTTAAAAGAAGCCAGCGATTGGGCATCCAGCCTGCTTGGAAAAGATGTAACAATTTCCAATATCAGCTATCTCATCCAATATGGGCTGGTGAGAAAATATGGCGAGATGGGGTCCTCATTTGTATCCAAAAGTGAGCTTGATGAATACTATCATACAAACAATAGATTTCGTGAACACCGGTGGCGTCAGCAATTGGGGGATGACCTAAACTGGGCATTGTCTTTTGAGCAATACAAAGAATCAGAAACCACCAAACATGTGCATAGACTGCATCCCTACAAGGGGAAATTTATCCCGCAATTGGTGGAATACTTTTTGGACAAACATATTGACCGCTATAAGAGAGAAGTGTTTTTTGAGCCTGGAGACATTGTGCTTGACCCATTTGCCGGAAGTGGAACCACATTGGTTCAGGCAAACGAATTGGGAATCAATGCCGTTGGAATCGATGTGTCCGCCTTTAACGTGATGATATGCGGAAGCAAGATAAAGAAATATGATTTTGCCGAGCTGTCTTTTGAACTGGATAGGATAACCGAGGCTTTGGAGTGGCATTTACGAGATTCAAAGACAATTGAATTCGAAGACCGTCTTTTGGAAGAACTGTATGAATTTAACAAGCAGTATTTCCCCACACCCGAATTTAGGCGGATGGTTCGCACCCGGGAAATCGATGTAAAGACATATTCTGCCGAGAAAGAGCAGGAATTCTTGCCCATATACAATAAATTGGTTGATGAGTATGAGATAAAACTGATTGCTGAAACCCCCGTTTCCTTCATGGAAAAATGGTTCATTCAGCACATTCGGGAAGAGATTGATTTTGTGTTTAACGAGATTCAGAAGGCGGAAACCCCGGCGATAAGAAAGATATTGGGCATAATTCTGAGCCGCACCATTAGAAGCTGCAGAGCCACCACACACTCTGACCTGGCAACACTGATGGAACCCGTTACAACGACATATTATTGCCGAAAACATGCTAAGATTTGCAAACCGCTATTCTCGATTCTGAAGTGGTGGAAACGTTATTCCATGGACACTTTGAAAAGATTGAAAACCTTTGATGGGCTGCGCACAAATACAAGACAGGCTTGCATTACGGGCGATAGCAGGAATGTGGATATTGCGGAAAAAGTATCGAATTTGGACGCCGATTTGGGTTCGATGATTAAAACTCAAAAGTTTAAGGGGATATTCACTTCACCGCCTTATGTGGGTTTGATTGATTATCACGAACAGCACGCCTATGCGTATGACACATTTGGCTTTGAACGCCATGATGAGCTTGAGATTGGGCCTCTCTACAAAGGGCAGGGGGTTCAGGCAAGAGAAAGCTATGCGCAGGGGATAAGCGAGGTTTTGATTAATTGCAAGCGTTTTCTGGCAGATGACTATCATGTATTTTTGGTTGCCAATGATAAATACAAGCTTTATCCCAAGATTGCAGAAAAAGCCGGGATGAAAATTGTGAATCAGTATAAGCGTCCGGTGTTGAATCGCACAGAAAAAGACAAACGGGCTTACTCGGAGACAATCTTTCACCTTAAAGAAGCAACATAAAAATGGATGCAGGACGGGAAAATTGCAAAATTGCAAAGCAAATGAGGATAACATGAACCAGAAATTGAAAACAAAGATAAAAGGGATTTTGGAGGGGTGTTTAAGAGCCAAGTTTGAGAAATATAGTCCTGAAACCAAATATATGCCTTTTCACACAAATCTACTTGGCAAAGATAGAATGGCACTGTTCTCGTTTATTCACTCGATAAGCACATCTTTAGGACTTGTCACTTTTGAACAAATTGCCAAAGAAATAGGGCTGACTAATTTTAAAACGGCTGAAAGAAATGTGAAAGTGGGCAGTCAGATTTCAGCGGACTCTGAGCAGGTTATACAAGGCATCATGAACGACCTGAGTACGGCTAAAACAAGTCCTGATAAAGAGAAAGAAATAACTGAAATCAGAAAGGTATGCAATACCGGAACAATGAAAAAATCGAAACCAACCAAAGTTGACTTGAAGCTCGAGTCTCATTCTGGAGAGATATACCTTATTGACATTAAATCTGTAAAGCCAAATATAGGTGAATTCAAGGGCTTCAAAAGAACTCTGTTGGAATGGGTGGCTGTGTATCTGGCAGCCAATCCCACAGCCAAGGTGCACACATTATTGGCAATGCCCTACAACCCTTATCATCCTGAGTCTTATGCACGCTGGACAATGAAAGGCATGATTGACATCAACAATGAATTGAAAGTTGCGGAAGAATTTTGGGATTTTCTTGGAGGTGAAGGGACCTATGATGCCCTCTTGGATATTTTTGAGGAAGTCGGTGTGGAAATGAGGGACGAGATTGACGCTTACTTCGCCAAATTCAAATGATAGGTTAATCAATTTTTAGAGGAGCTTGATTTGGCTGACCCAAAGGTTCCATTTGATGATTCGATGCCGTTTTAGGGTGAGTGGCGGTTTATAGGGTCTGGGTGGTCTTAGGGACATTTATTGACGCCATGGGCTGGATTCTTCGCTTCGCTCAGAATGACGCATGGGCGCGGGTTTGGGTGGTGGGCGGAGCTGGGTGGTCGGCAGGACATTGTGCCAGATGAATCTGGCACCTACGACCGGATGAATCCGGTGTTCCG
>JAAYKA010000146.1 GCA_012522635.1 Candidatus Cloacimonadota bacterium | reverse complement strand
CCTTCAAGTCCAAAGGTTTGGAAGCAGTTGTGGCGGGAAAAGTTACTGATGATGGGTTTTTGGCGGTGCTGAAAAATGGCGTGCTTTTGGCTCAAATTCCTGCAAATGCTCTCATCCTGGGTGGTGGTGCTCCTGTGTATTCCCCTGCCCAAAAAGAACCGCCTGAGCTTCCCCAAATCGATATTTCAGAAATCCCCAGCGTTCCACACGATGAGATGCTTCTGCGTCTTCTGGCAGAGCCAAACATCACTTCAAAAAAAGACCTTCTCTCCAAATTCAACCCTGCTCCAATGGAAGGAGTTCCAGCCGCGCTGGTTAACATCCCAGGTTTGAATAAAGCCATCTCGATTTCCACGGCTTGCAATTCGCGCCATTGCTATTTGGATCCTTACGAAGGAGCGAAAGCAGCGGTTGCAGAAGCCGCACGTAACGTCGCTTGCAGTGGCGCCAAGCCAATCGCAATCTCAAACTGCCTCAATTTTGGCAGCCCCAAGCGTCCGGAAGTGTTTTGGACTTTTGCCCAGGCGATTCGTGGCATGGGTGATGCCTGCAGAGCTTTTGAAACTCCAGTCACCGGCGGAAATGTCTCTTTCTACAACGAAAGCCCCCAGGGCGCGATTTTGCCCACACCAGTGATTGCCATGCTGGGAATTCTGGAAGATCCTTCCAAAGCTTGCTATCCATGGTTCAAGCGCGGCGGTGATCTCATTGCCTGTTTGGGCGAAGCCTGTTCCTGCCTGGGTGGGTCACAATATCTGAACACACTCATGGGTGAAACTGTCCCACCTGCTCCAAGTTTGGACTTGGAAAAAGAGAAAAACCTGTTGCAGCTCTTGAACGCTCTGGTGGAAAAAGATTTGCTTGCCTCCGCGCGTCCTGTTTCACAGGGTGGGCTTTTGGTGAGCCTTGCTCAAGCTTGTTTCAACCCAGACAAGACTTTCGGCGCAAAGCTGGATTTTGAAACGAGTCATAAACCCGAAACTGAATACTTTGGAGAGTCCAACAGCCGTGCCGCTATCAGCTTTCCGCCTGAAAAGCTGGAAGAAATCCGCAAGCTCTGCGCTGAATACAACACACCCTTCACCCTGTTGGGAAAAGTGAATGACGACACAATCTTTGAAGTCAACCAACACATAAATGAAAAAACCGAGCGTTTGCTTCAGGTTTTCAGTGCTGGAATATAAGAACATATAGGAGAAGGAGATGAAAATGAACTTCTTCATCACGAACGTATTTTGGGGGATTCTGCTCGTGCTTTGGGGCGTTTCACTCATCCTGAAAGGGCTCAATATTGTCGATTTGCCCTTGGTTAAAATCTTTGTTGCAATTGTAATCATCATGTTCGGTGTGAGACTTCTGTTCGGCGGGCGTTGCAGCCACAATGTCAAACATAGCCACAGAGTTGTTCATAGCTCCGGATCTCATGAGCACACAACCGTGTTCGGCTCCCAACTCGTTGATCTGACCAACATTGACCCCAATTCAGATCCCATCGAGGTAAATTCAGTTTTCGGCTCCACAATTGTTCATCTCCCCAGCGATATTGACTTTAAGATCGAATCCTCCGCTGTGTTTGGCCCAGTGGTCATTCCAGCAAAACCGATTACAAACAAACCCTCTTTGGGAACGGTGGAAATTGATGCCAATGCTGTGTTTGGCAAGGTGGTGTTTATTTATAAAAACCCCGTGAGAAAAGGAAGTGATGCTGCTCCGGCAGACAGCTCCCAGGGAGAGCCATCTGAATAAATCAAGACTGTTGAAACTGGCAGCACTTGCGGCTTTGAGCCTGCTTTTGCTGCCTCTTTCTGGCAAGGGTTTGGCATACGTTTTCAGTGGTGGCGGTGCCCGTGGTTTTGCGCAGCTTGGCATGCTGAAAGTGATTGAAGAGGAGGGAATGTATCCGGATTATGTGATTGGTTCCAGTGTTGGCTCTTTGATGGGCGCTCTCTACAGCATGGGCTACAGCGCCGCGGAAGTGGAATCCCTGATGATTGAAGCGAACCTGATAGACGCGGTTTTTGAACGCCAGATCCGCGGAGATTTATTTGATAAAGACAAACGTTGGCCAGACTATGGAACTCTCCGTCTGCCAATGAGTTCAAAAGGAATCCCCAGGCTTCCGGAAGGTTTTATTTCCGGCGCGTTAATTGACCAAAAATTTTCACGCCTATTTCTGCCTGCTTCGCCCTATCGGGATTTTAACAAGCTTCCCATCGCTTTTGTGGGTCATACAATCGACATGCACACTGGAGAACTGATTCTTCATCGGGAAGGCTCGTTGGAACAGGCTGTACGTGGTGCTTCCTCGATTCCAGTGATTATTGGCCCCTTTCCTTATGATGGAATCACACATATCGATGGTGGTCTTTTGCAAAATCTTCCCGCAGTTCAAGCCTTGGAGGTGGGCGCGGACAAGGTTTTGGGCCTCAAGATAAATTTCCCCGTGAAAGGTAATGACCCCAGAGACTTGTATAGCATCCTGAACCATATCATCAACATCGGGATGCACACCAGCATCGACGCGAATCTCGAACTCTGCGACCTGGTTTTGGAGCCCGACCTGACTGGTAATATCAGCATCGAATATTACAAGGCAAAGAAAATCTCCCAGATAGGAGAGGATTATGCCCGCCAAAATATCGATATAATCAGGGCTTTCAGGGATAGCCTTTTGGCAGAAGGCTATGCTTTCAAAAAACCTCAGAAAGTGGCGGAACCGGATACATACCACATCGAAAGCATAATCTGCCGTGAAAACCTTCAAACTCCTTGTACTGACATCATTAAACTGTGTGGACTGAAGGAAGGCTTCGATTATACTCCAGACCAGATTTTGGATGCCTGTGTCCGTGTCTGGAATTCAAAAATGTTTTACACGGTCTATCCTGTGTTGGAACCATCTCAAAATGGTTACACCATGGTTATTTACGTGCGTGAACGCGACCCTCGCTATCTGCATTTGGATCTGAGCTACAATAACCACGATAGATTCAGTATCGGGCTTCTCGCTGAATTTAACAACGTTCTATTTTCGGATTCAAAGCTTTTGGCAGGTCTCTCACTGGGCGGCAATGCTGGCTTAAACCTTGATTTTGTGAAAGATTTCGGACAGTTTAATGCTCCTTATTTAAGGTTTTATCCCTGGATTCAAAAAACCACGGTGCAACGTTTTGACGCCTTAGGAAACTGTTTCGCAGCCTTGGATTCGCTGGATGTGGGCTTTCTCCCTGCCGTGGGTGTTTTTTTGAACAAGTTTTTCAGCGCCGAGCTTTTTGGATATGCCAGCAGATCAAAGCTTTATAACCGGGTTGCGCCCAATTTAACTGAACATTCCTGGCAAAAAGATGGAGGATGGGGTCTCAAACTTTACCATGAGAGCGTGGATTCAGACCTTTTCCCACGCCGGGGTGCGAGAGTTTTTCTAAAATACAACCACGCGCCTTGGGCTGCATTGAGCGATGTCCAATACCAGAGTGCCAGCGCGGACTGCGACTTCTATGCACCACTAGCAAAACCGCTTTCCTTGCGGTTTGGTTTTTCCATGGGCAGCCATTTTGGCAATGCCGACGAAAACACACGTGATCTTTTCCATTACGGTGGTTCTCAAGGTTTCATGGGCTACCAACGTGATCAAATGCCCTCATCCGAATACAAATACGCCACTCTGAGCGCGGTTTTCAACCCTGCCAAAATCTTGTTTTTGGAAGCTGGAGCCCAGGCCCTCAACACCGATGGTATCAAAACTTGGAATATCAGCCAAGACCTCATCTGGGCTTGGTTTGCCTCTGCTGGGATTGATACTCCAGCCGGTCCAATTTGTCTGAAACTTGCTCTGAGAGAAGACGGTAAAACCAATTTCTTCTTTAACGTTGGTTATGACAAGGATTTCTTCCGTTTCTCCAGAAAATAGAACCACTTAATCCCAAACCATTGCTCAAAAACCAATGAGAAAAATCATCCACGTGGATATGGATGCCTACTTTGCCGCGATTGAGATTCGTGAAAACCCCTCTTTAAAAGGAAAATGTGTGATTGTGGGTGGCAGTCCCAACAGCCGCGGTGTGGTTTCAACCTGTTCTTATGAAGCCCGAAAGTTTGGTGTTCACAGCGGCATGAGCTCAAGTCAAGCTTGGCAGCTTTGTCCGCAGGGCATATTTATCATGAGCAATTTTGCGCTCTACCGCGAGGTTTCAAAGCAAATCAGAACAATCTTTCGCAGCTACACGGATAAAGTGG
>JAAYKA010000145.1 GCA_012522635.1 Candidatus Cloacimonadota bacterium | reverse complement strand
TCATAGGTGTAGCTTGTATAATCCGTCAGCTTCCACTGCAGTAAACGCAGAGGATTTTGGGCTGGCCTGTTGGTTTTATGGCCGGGAAAGCCAAAAGCCATCAGCATGATGGGAAACAAAATAAGCAAAACAATCAAGCATCTTTTCATGTTCTTCTCCTTTTTTGAAGTGGATATGAATCCCATATCTGAACCGGCGATGCCAATACCCGCTATTCACAAAAACGCCTCGCCGCTTTCGGGATTTATTTATACACTCTTCAACTAAGTTTTTAAGTTCTCTTTTTTTTGTCAAGGAAAAACTGGTTGAAACCACCCTTTTTTGGCATCACATCTGGTTTTGACATATTCAGATCCAGTTTTCACTTATGGAAGAGGCATTTCCTGCTTGACAGCTTTGCGCCCTGCATTTTTTTCTGCCCAGAAGGAGTTTACAAATGGCCAAAATCGTGGTTAAAGACCTTAATAAGTTTTATGACAACGGCGTTCATGCCGTAAAAGATGCCAATTTTGAGGCGGAAGACAAGGAATTTGTGGTGCTGGTTGGGCCTTCGGGCTGCGGCAAAAGCACGGTTTTGCGCATGATTGCGGGTTTGGAAGAAATCTCCAGCGGTGACATTTGGATTGGAGACACCCTGGTAAACAACGTTCCACCCAAAGACCGCGACATCGCCATGGTCTTTCAAAACTACGCGCTCTATCCGCACATGACGGTTTTTGATAACATGGCTTTCGCGCTGAAATTGCGGCGTGAAGACAAAAAAACCATCCGCGAAAAAGTGCAGCACTCGGCAGAGCTTTTGGGCATTGAAGACATGCTGAAACGCAAACCAGCCCAGCTTTCCGGCGGACAGCGTCAGCGCGTCGCACTGGGCAGGGCAATCGTGCGCAATCCCAAGGTTTTCCTGTTCGACGAACCGCTCTCGAACCTGGATGCCAAACTGCGCGTGGCCATGCGCTCCGAGATTGTAAAGCTGCAGCGCAAGCTGGAAAACACCATGATTTATGTAACTCACGACCAGGTGGAAGCCATGACCATGGCAGACCGCATCGTGGTGATGAAAGACGGCTGGATTCAACAAATCGACACTCCGCTGAACATCTACAACAAGCCCATAAACGTGTTTGTGGCAGGTTTCATCGGCTCACCCGCCATCAATATGGTCAAAGGTCGGGTGGAAAACATAAATGGCGAATTGAGCTTCGATTGCGGTGATTTTGTGGCGCCCATTTTCCCCGAACACCGCGAAGCGCTTAAAGCACAGCAGGGCAAGGAAGTTATCATGGGCATCCGCCCCGAGGATATTTACGACGCCCGTTACGATTCTATGGCTGATTTTCCTCAAACCGTCCAGACCAAATGTGAACTGGTTGAGCCTCTGGGCAGTGAATATCACGTTGTTTTGAGCACCAAAACCCATGAATTCACCGCACGTTTTGATCCCAAGGAACTGCCCCAAATCGATGCGCCACTCACGGTTAGCTTCAACATGGCAAAGGCGCATTTCTTCGACGCCGAAAGCGAAGAACGCCTGGCTTAACACTCTGCGGAAGAAAGCCTTGCGACATCTTATTCTGGGCTGCCTCCTGCTTCTCACATTGCCCCTGAATGCGCTGCTGCCCCAAAACACAGCTTCCGCGAACGCCTTGGCGGGCATCACTCTGCTTTCGCAATCCGTGGCAGACCGCCAACACACTCCCGCCCTGCCTTTCACAGGCTTGGCAATCTCCGCCAGCGTTCCCTTTTCGGATGGTCCTTCCACCGCGGTTTCCCTCGAAGCCGCGCAAAACTTTGATTTCCTGAACCTCGGCGTGGGCGCAACCCACAGCGGGGATTACGATTACAATAGCCAGGATTTCCGCTTGGGACTGGCGCTCTGTTTTGGCGATTTTGTTGCCGGATTTTCTCAACACCTGTTTTTGGAGCGGGCGGGCGATATTTCCAGCCATCAAAGCTGGAACAGCGACCTGGGATTGGCATACCGTGGTGCCGGTTATGGCTATGAAGCCAGAGTTTTGAACCTGGCGAAGCCGGAACAGGAACTGCACCTGAACGTTAGCACCAAAATCTTGGATGGGGTGAAAGCCGGCGCTGGCTATGTTTATTCATCAAATGGGGATGGAGGTTACCGCTTTGCCACTTCCATCGATCTGGGCGAAAACCTGCTTCTGCAAAGCTCCTGGCAAAACAACCCCTCCCGCTTTGGAGCCGGCCTCAAATTCAAACTCAAGGATTGGGATTTGATGTATTCCATCCGCACCCATTCCGCCCTGAAGCTTTCTCACAGCCTTGATCTTGGCTATATTTGGTGAAATATCTGGCCTTGGTTTGGCTCTGTGTGTGCCTGACCCCGGTTTTTGCCCAAATTCCTGAGGAACTTCCCGAACTGGAAATCCCCGCCCAAGCTGAAGAAGCCTGGGCTTCGCTTTTCAGCGAACTTCGCGAACAGCCCCTGGCGCTGGCTGCGCGCAGCGATCTTTTTTCCAAAAACCCGCAAATCCATCTCAACAGCTGCTGGCAACTGCCCCGCGCAGAGCTTTTAGCCCTCTATAACCGCGATCTGAACAAAAACTTGGATGCCTTCTCCTTCAGGCTTGGCATCGGTTCCGCGAACTGGGATGCCGTTTTGGGAAATTACCGCCTGCGGTTTGGACGCGGTTTGGTTTCCGGAAGCTCCTCCCGCGCCCAGCCAGACAGCCTCTTCTCTTTTTTGGATCCACTCTCTCCACGCAATTACGGACTTCAGGGCGCGGCGGCAGCATATCGCCATAAAGCCTTGCGCGCCACGGTGTTCGCATCGATGCAAAACCGCGAAGCCAAACTGGATGCCCAGGGAAACATCCGCAGCATTCAAAAAAGCCGGGGTGAAGAGTTCAGCACCGCCAACGAGAGCATTTTGGCCGCCGCGGCGGGAATTTCAATCCCCCGCCTCCAAGCCGGAATCCTCTGCCAAAGGCTGGAATATGACCGGGAATTTGTCAGCTCTGAATTGGATAAAACACATTGGACAACAAGCGTTTACGGCTCTTTTAAAATCAAGAAAATCCATCTGGACGCGGAAAGCGTTTTGCTGGATGAAAACCCCGCCGCTTTGCTGAATTTTTCCTATAAAACAGGCGGCTTCGAGCAAAGCATCAGCTACGCCCGCAACGGGTTACAGAACAGATTGCCCTTCGCGCTCACACCCGCTCTGCTCTCCAAAAACACCGATAGCAATGAATGGAACTTCGATTGGGCTATCCCACTGCCTCTGAAAAGCAGGCTGAAGCTGCGCTATGCCATCAACAACGATGCCGGTGGCAGCCCGCTTTCCCGCTTCATTGGCAGCCTTTCCCACAGCCACGGTGGACGCCAATTTGGGTTCCTTTTCCAATCCTACGACAGCGAAATCATCAGCAGAATCGACAGCAGCTACGTTGCCAGCGAGCCGCGCAACCATCGCTTTCGGCTTTGGGGACGCTACCCGCTTGTCGGAACACTCCAGCAAAACTTCGATTTCGTTTACGCCCTGCAAGATCGACAAAATTACTCTCGAAACAGCCATCGCGCCAAGCTGGGTTTTGCCTACACAAAAAAAGACTGGAAACTGGCATTGGAATACCTCAGTTGGCAAAACCTGCATCAATCCTGGCAAAGCGATGAATTCGACCCCTGGCTGCAAAG
>JAAYKA010000144.1 GCA_012522635.1 Candidatus Cloacimonadota bacterium | reverse complement strand
CTCACTATTGAATTTTTGCTGGATTCAGGTCTGCAAAACCTCACCGGACAAAACATCATCCTGGATGGCGGGCTTTCCGCTCCCATTCTTGGTTCCCCAAACAGCGCCACATGAATCGCCCTTTAGACCCGCCCGACCAAGAATCGGGGGTGGCAGGTGGAGGAGCCAACTGGAATGCGGGCTGGGAAAAAGAGCTTGGCAGCTACGACTATGATCTGCCTCAGGAGCTGATTGCGCAATATCCTCTGTCGAAGCGGGACAGCTCGCGCCTGATGCATTTGGACCGACAAGCGGGAACTTTTTATCATCGCTCTTTTGGTGACATTGTGGACCTCATTTCCCCGGGCGAAGTTTTGGTGCTAAATTCCAGCAAAGTGATTCCAGCACGGCTTTTTGGCTTCAAGGAAAATGGAACCAGGGTGGAGCTGCTTTTGCTGCGCAATCTGGGTCAAACCCGCTGGCAATGTTTGGTTCATCCGGGACGCAGGCTGAAAAAAGAACAATGGCTGCAGTTTTCCCCCGGGCTGAAAGGCTGGATTTCGCTGGGCGCTGAAGACGGCTCGCGTGAGGTCACTTTTGAAAGCCAGGGCGATTATTGGCAGGAAATTGAAAAAGTGGGGCATGTGCCTCTGCCACCATATATCAAGCGTGAGGATGAAATTAAAGACCGCCACACCTATCAAACCGTTTACGCGCGTGAACCCGGCTCTGTCGCCGCGCCCACTGCCGGTCTGCATTTCAGCCCCGAGATTTTGGAAGCTCTGCGTGCCAAAGGTGTTTTGCTGGTGGAGCTCGTCCTCCACGTGGGCATGGGCACTTTTTTGCCTGTTAAAACCGAGCGGATTGATGAACACAAGATGCACAGCGAGTTTTGCACTGTGGATGAAAACGCCGCCCAAATCATCAACTTGGCAAAAGCCGAAGGCCGCAGAATCATCGCGGTGGGCAGCACATCCATGCGCAGTTTGGAAAGTTTTTGGAATGGAAAAAGTCTGGATGCGGGCTCGAAATGGACGGATATTTTCATCTATCCGGGCAAGCAAATCCACGTGGCGGATGCCCTCATCACGAATTTTCACCTGCCCAAATCCACGCTAATCATGATGATTGCGGCTTTTGCCGGGCTTGATTTGGTTAAAAAAGCCTATGAGGCAGCCATCGCGGAAAAATATCGCTTTTTCAGCTATGGCGATGCGATGTATATATCATGAAAACAAGGGTTTATCATCATAATCTGGACAGCACCAAGCTGGAATATGAAAGGCTGGCAGGTCTGGGTCAGGGTGGGGACAGATGGTTGATTCAAGCCGGTTCCCAAAACGCTGGCATGGGGCGCGATGGCAACAGTTGGTATTCGCCTCCGGGCGGGCTGTGGCTCAGTTTCGACCTCATTCATCCCAGCGGCGTGGCTTCCTTTCCGCTTTACGTGGGTTTTTGTTTGTGGCAGCTTTTGAGCGAACTTTTCAAGTTGCAAGATTTGCGGGTGAAATGGCCCAACGACCTCTATTTGGATGGTAAAAAATTGGCTGGTATTCTCTGCTTATATCAAGCCAATCATGCAAAATATATCATCGGCGTGGGGATGAATACAAATGTGATTGTGGATGAAATAATCAATACCCACAACGCCGCATCGCTTTGCCAACATTTGGGGATGTCGGTTTCAAATGAATATCTATCCCGCCTCATCGTGCGCAGGGTGGAAAAAAACGCCTTCCTGCTGGATGAACCCAAACGCTATCTAAGCAAATGCGCCGAAGTGTTTTACGGGCTTGGCAAAGAGGCAAGGGTTAAAATGGGAAAACAGAGCTACAGCGGTGTGATTGCAGGACTTACCGAGGAAGGTTATCTGCTTTTACGCCAAAACGGGGGAGAGCTGAAAGAAATCAGTCACGGAAGCTTGAGATTGTTGTGATAGACGGTTTTTGCAGCTTTTTCTTGACAGATAAGGTAAGCAAAAATGATTTGCGATTATAAAGATAAAAACGATTTCCGGGAGGAATAATGAGAAAATGGATAGTAATCGGCTTGGTTGCCATGCTCACGCTTTTCGCTTGTGTTGGCAACAAGGTAGTCTACGAAAAGGTTGAAAAAGCGGAAATTACCACCTCGGTGGCAATCCTTCCCTTGAAAGCACTGGACAGTTCCAGCCGTTATATCACCAAGATATTGACAGTTAGAGATCTCGAACTCACTTTCGACGCGTATGAAAACTACACCCTATTGGATATGAACGAGATTGCTCACGACTTCAAGGAAACCGGTTTTGATGACGTTGAAGACCTCGAAAAAGAAGAACTGGCCGAGATTTCCCAAAAACTGGATGCCAGCGTTATCGTGGTTGGCAACGTAAGCGAAACCAGGACAGGCATCTACAACATTTCCATGCGTTTTTACAGCAAGCTGACCGGAGACCTCAAACAAGCCAGCTTCAACGTTGGTAAAGAAAGATTCAGCCGGATGGAAGCTTTGGAAAAAGGCATGATGGAAGAGCTTGACAACTTCGTTTCCGGAGAAATGGACAAGATTTTCAACCTGGGCACAAACTTCTATAACAATGAAAACTATCCCATGGCGCTGGAAAACCTGCAACAAGTGATGGCGCTGAAGCCCGACAAGATTGATACTTACTACTATTTGGGCAACACCTATGTGAAGATGAAAAACGACGCCATGGCAGAGCAAACCTTTATTAAGGGTCTGGAAGTGGAACCCACGGAACAGCGTATTGCCGTGGCTTTGATGGAAGTTTATGAAAGAACCGGCCAGGCTGCCAAACAAGTGGCTGTGATGGAAAATCTGGCGGAACACCTCGAAGATGCCGAAACCTGGCTCGCGGTTGGAAACCTTTACGACCAGCAAGGCTCCAAAACCAAGGCTAAAAACTCATTTGTCAAAGCTTTGGAGCTTGAGCCGGAGAATCAGGCCGCGAACATCCGTCTGGCTTTGATGCTTTATGAAGAAGAAAGATATGTTGAAGCCATTCCCAGGCTGGAAAAGGCTTTTGAATTCGCGCCGGACAACGACACAGTGAGCCGCAGCCTTGCCACAGCCTATCAAAAGAGCGGACGTATTCAGGACGCCATCGACAAATATGACGGCATCATCAAAAACGACCCCAGCAACGTTAATGCCTATTTGAACCTGATTGGTCTGTATCGCGCTGACAAAAAGGATTCCAAAGCGATTGAAACCGCCAACGCTCTCAAGAAAGTGGATGCCAACAACCCCTATTCCTATTTGAACCTTGCCGCCATCTACCTTTCCCAAAACAAACTTGGCGAAGCGGAAACCAACGCCAACCTCACCATCTCAAAAGATTCCAGCCTGCACCAACCCTACATCGTGCTGGCTTCCGTGTTTCAATCCAGAGGAACCGATGCCTATAACAGATATCTGGATTTGGATGGCCAGGCTTCCCGGGCGGTGGGTAAAAAAGCCACCAGCCTCAGGAAAGACCGCGATGCTGCCAAATCCACCGCGCAATCGCACTTGAGCAAAGCCCGTGAACACCTGAATTCAGCTCGTAACAGAACCAACGATTCCGAAGCCCTGCGCGACATCAATGGTCGCCTCAGCAGGGTTAACGATTTGCTGAGCAAGCTCTAAACAGCGCGGTTCGATAAACGAACATAAATTGTGAACGCCCGGAACCATCCGGGCGTTTTTTGATTGTGTCGGGTTTTTGTGAGCCGCATAATGGCTCAACTTTGTGCTTTCTTGCTTGCCGCCATTAGTCTTCCTTATGTTTCTGAGGCAATCCTAAGCTACATATAGGTTTAGGGTCAAGTGAGTGTTTTTGCAACAGACTCGTTCTTATAATGGGGCTGCGCGATAAAGTCGAAAAAAGCCGCGCTGGGAATCAACGCGGCGATTTATGATGTATATTGTTATTAATCTATTTGAAGGCTTCCATGCCGCTGAAATCGCGGTTGAGACTAAAACTGGCAAGGATTTTGTCGTCATTGGGCAGAAGCTCATCCAGGCAAATTCGGGACAGAAGCTCTGCCATGCCGGGTCCCAACATAAATCCCTGGCCGCACATTCCCACCGCGTTGATGAAGTTTTCGCCGGATTTTCCCACGATGGGGAAGCCGTCTGGGGTCATGGGATACTGTCCCCGCCAGGTGCGGCGGACTTTCAGATAGCGCAGCCTGGGCAGAACTTCCAGCATGCGTTTGCTGCAAAGCGGGAGAAATTCCGAACTGCTGAGATGGTTCACCCCCAAAATGGGCGGATCCGGCGTGATGCAAAAAATCACCTGTCCTTCGCTGTTTTGGTAAAAATAGAAGTTTGAGGAGCCGGGACGCCTGCGCATATCCACCACCATGGGCCCCATAAAGCGTTTAACCGGCTCGGTGATGCCGGCTTCGTGGTTGTCTGGAAACACGGGCAAATCCAAGCCTGCCAGGGCGCCAATTTCACGCGCGTTGTTTCCCGCGGCGTTGATAACTGTGCCAGACACGTAAGAACCTTTGTCGGTGAGGACTTTGTTGATGCGGGAACCCTCGAATTTAAAGCCGGTCACCCGCTCGTTGAAGGCAAATTCCACCCCGGCTTTTTTAGCGCGGAAAAAGTAGGCTGAACCAAGCAAAAGCGGGGAACAGCTTCCGTCTTCAGATGAATAGGTGGAGCCGCGTAAATCCTTCATATTGACGCCGGGAACCAATTCCCGGTATTCTTCAGGCTCGACCCAGCGTATTTTCAGCCCAAAATCGAGCTGGACGCGCATGAGCTCTTTGAAAGCGGTTTCATGTTCTTGATTATAGGCAGGGTAGCTGTAGCCGTTGCTGAGCCAGCCAATGTCGTCGCCATATTCTTCCTGCCAGTTTTTCATAATTTGGATGGAACGTTGGGAGACGCTGATTTTGCCAAAATCGCTGTGGGTGGCACGGACTCCGCCGATGGCTTTTTTGTTGTTGACCTGGCCGGGTGAGCTTTCGGCATCCAAAACCAAAACTTTCTGACCCTTCAAAGCCAGTTCCAAGGAGGCTGGAAGCCCGATTGAGCCAGCGCCGATAACCACGACGTCAAAGATTTTACTCATCGGAACCTCCCTGGGGAAATTTATCCAAGGCAACTTCCACAAAAATCGGACGTTTGGTGTTTGGCACCACCTGCTCCACCGGGATGCCTTCTTCTCGCAGCAGGCCCTTAATCAGGGTTTCACAGCTTTTTGCGCCGCAGGGACCCATGCCCGCGCGGGTGATGGCTTTGATTTGGTTCAGGTTTGTGATGCCGGAGCGGATGAGGCGCCGAACTTCGCCCACGCTCACTTTTTCACAGAGGCAAATCATAGCGTCGTCGGCAAGTTTTTCATTTATTATCGGTTTGGGCAGAGGCCGTCCCACTTCTTCAGGCTGTATCCTGAAGGAGGCAACTTTTTTGGCGATGGAACGGGGTACCTGCACGCGCACCAATTGAGTTTGGCGTTCCTTCATTTCCACAACCGAAACGGCGGGAAAACTGCCCAGTTCATTGCCATCGATATCGACCAAATCCAGGGCGTCACCCACCTTGCGGGGGATGTTGAAAACCTCGTAAGGCATTGTGACGGTGGGGTTTTCAGCGTCCTTGCGATAGTCCACCAAGGTGATCGCCAAACCGGGGCAGATGAGAACGCATTTTCCACAGCCAATGCAGCTTCCATCATAGAGCGGCAAAGCCATCAGGCTGCCATCTTCGGTGTGGATGGAATTTGTGGGGCAAACCGTGGTGCAAGGGTTGCAGGGAATTTCTTGCAGGCAGTGAATCACTGGGAAAACGCCTTCTTCCAAAGTGTTGTCCTGATAGCCTTTGATGGCTCCGGGATGGGATTTGAGAACCTTGGCTTTGGCAAGCCAATCCTGAGGAACTTCGCCCACTTCCGGATGACCGCATTCGCGAGCGATGTTCAATCCGGCTATTTTTCCGTTGAACATGGCGGAGGAGGCTTCCGCGATTTCCAACGCGTCACCAGCGGCGTAAACTGGAATTCCCGCATCCTGCGCCTGCTGGGTGAATTCGGACAGGGAATCCAAGCCCACCGCGATGAGCACCGTGTCGCAATCAAAACTCTTTTCCGTGCCGGGAATGGGCTGGAATTTATCATCAATCTGGGTGATGGTGACGCTTTCCACGGTTTCGTTTCCATTCGCGCTCAAAATGCTGTGGGAGGTATAGATGGGTACGCCCAGGCGGGCAAGTTTGTCCGCGTGAACCTTGTAGCCACCGCAGCGGGGCAGGGCTTCAGCCAATCCAACCACCTCAATTCCAGCTTGCAGAGCGTGGTAACCCGCGATGAGGCCAACATTTCCGCCGCCGATGATGAAAAGACGGCGGGTGGGGCGAACGAGGTCACGATTCACCAAGGTTTGGAAGGCTCCCGCACCGTAAATCCGGGCCAGATGGTTTCCGCTGAACCGCAAAAACTTTTCTCTGGCGCCGGCGGAGTTCAGGATGCGTTTTGGGGTCACTATTTTATAGACCCCATCCTTCAAAATGCCGACCTTTTTGTCGCTGAAAACAAATAGCGCTGTGCTGTTCAACCACACATCCACAGAAGCGTGGGTGGCAACTTCCGCTGCCAAAAGTTTTCCAATGTCGTGTCCGCGGACTCCAGCGTGGCTGTCTTCCTGACTGCCAAAAAACTTGTGGGTTTGCAACACCAATTTTCCGCCCAAAGCGTGTTTGTCGTCGATGAGCAAAGTGTCGATGCCACGTTTTCCCAATTCAATCGCGGCTGCCAAACCTGAAGGTCCACCGCCGATGATGAGCACCTCGGTTTCCAATTCTTCGATGGCATCCCTTTTGGGGTTTTCACCATCTTCGGGCAATTCCGGAAGTCCTTCCGCCGAATGCACTTCCATGCCTGGCGTCACTTCTGTCATGCAGGATTTTATGGCAATTCCATCCACGATAACGGTGCATTTGGCACATTGACCGTTGGCGCAAAAGATTCCTTGAGCGCTGCCGTCTTTATGGTGATGTCCAAAAACGTTGATGCCATTGGCAATCAGGGCGGAGGAAATCATCTCACCCTTTTTTGCCTGTAGCGGCATGCCGTTGAAAGTGAAGAGGATATCTTCTCGCTCCAAAACGGGAAGGATTGGATGCCTCTCTATTCGCTTGTTTTCCATGCTTGGAAAAGCTCCTTGGCTGAAAATTATTTTTGCTTCAAAAAGTTTAAACGCCTTTTCGTGTCAAGGAAAAGCTCAGTCCACCAAAAAAATCGCTACTGTTTGCCTGGATTTATCCTCTTTTTCAGGAGCCCGGTTGGGGTGGAAATGAAAGAAAAGGCCTCACCACGCCTGCGCGGATGCGGGTGTGTGGGTTGAGATAGCAGAAATTATGTTGTTTGAGGGTGGAAGCCAATTCCGGTGGCATGGCTCTCTGTCCAAAACCGTTTAAAACGAGGATGCCAAAGGGCAGGGCTTCATTTCCGGTGTTGATGACTCCGGGTTCGAATTCGAGCCAGGTTGTCAGTTCGCTGGCGTCCATCTCAAAGCAAGCCATTCCCACAACTCTTTCTTTGGCAAGCAGTTCCAGTGTTTTTCCTGTGGGCGGGAAAGTGAGCGCCACGATTTTTCCCTGGATGTCGGAATTGCCGATTGCGGCTTCATTTTCCAGCAGGACAAGGCTGCCGTGGCATTCCTTGCCGAACGCTATTCTTCCTTCCAGACGCAAGCTTTGATACTGTATTTCCACGCTCCGGCCTGGGTTTACCTCAGTGACGGTTCCATGCACGTGAGCATGAAAAAGCAGTGGCGAATGGATGTAAGCAACTGTCATAATCCCTTTTTCGGTGTCGATTTCGGTGACAGTTCCGGTGGAAGGTGATTTGATGAAAACAGGTGGTTCACCCTGAGCGCCGCGTTCCACGCGTTTTGCCAAAACATCATCCCGATAGACAAAATCGCCCAATCTTTTGCTGAGGTAGCGTTTGGCGATTTTTGGAGGTATTCCCAAGCCTTGGGCATAGTCAATTTTCACCGGTTTTGAGGAATAATCCTGGATTTCAGACGCCACCATGATTCCCACATCCGGATCTATGAATTCAATTTTGCCCCGCACCGGGGAACGCAAGCTGTTGGAGCCATATCGGGGCAGCTTGACTTCAGCGGGAAGCACAGCGTAAACTTGGTCTGATTCCAAACTGTCGCCAACTCCAATTTGCAAAGATTCTTGGATTTGGGCTGGAGTGATGTCTGCAACGCGGGAAAATCCATCAATAATATACAGCCGGGGCGGGTTGAAACGGTTTACGGCAACGATATCATCTGGAGCCACCTCATCTCCAACCTTGGGATTGGTGTCTCCCAAATAGGAAAGCTCAATCTTTTTTGTCCAGCTTCCCAAAACCAAGGCTGGAAGCAGTTTCTGGTCATCTGGCTGCGCCCCGGTTTTGTCCACGCCGGGGTAAAGTCCGATGGTTTTTTCAATCTCAGGCTGGTGGGATAATGGTTCCGTTCTCAAGTCAATCACCACTGGCAGCGTGGTTTTCAATTCATTCAGGTCCAGCTTTGTGGGGATGCTGCAGCGGGAACTGAGCTTGAAGCTTAGAGTTTTTTCTCCTTCTGGCAGGAGGATGAATTGACCGGCCTTGAGCTGATAAGTGTCATTATTTGAAGCTGTTTCCACTGTCAGGCTGAACAGGTTTTTCTTTTGCCGGGGCGAAAAAACCGGGGCGATGTGCAAGCCGATTTTTTCAAAGCAGTTTGATTCCAGTAAGGAATGTGCTTTTTCGGGCGCGGATTTGCCAAAAATGCCCAGGTGCGGCGAGATGAAATTGCGGTCTGTCCAAATCTCGGTGACACCTTTGGGGCGGATGGCGTCGATGAGCATCATCAACGATTGAGTCCGGTTTTGAGCGCTGGTAAAAACGCCTCCAGCACCGATGATAACGTCGATTTCGCTTTCCGCGAAGCGGTGTTTTTTATCTTCGCGCTGAAATTCGAACTGCATCTGGAATTTCTCAATTTCCCCCTGTTTGAGTATATCCAGATAACCGATTTTTGCAGTGTTGTAGTGCATTTCCCGGTGTTGTCTGATGGCGACGGACAGCGCTTCCCGCGCCAGAGCGTGTTCGATGCGATATTCCGCTTCCCGTTTTGGGGTGGAAGTTGGATGGAGGCATTTGTTTGCCACATAGTTGCGCAGCGTTTTTTCATCAATTTCCGGTGGCAGCCAGCGAAGCAGGCTTTCCGCGCCGCATTCCTTCAAAATGTTCCAGGCGCTGTAGCTCATGCCCATATTCGCGCTCACGGTTCTTTGAAAATGTCCATCAATGATGCTGAAAACGTCGGTTGTGGCGCCTCCGATGTCGAAGGCAAAGATGTTGCGTTTTTCATTCTGAGCCAGCAGAGCCAGCGCGTTTTGCACCCCCATGGGTGTGGGAATGATGGGCGCGCTAACTCGTGGTTTCACATTTGCATAGCCCGGCGCGTGTTCCATCACGTTTTCCATAAAGAGTTTTTGGATGGTTTCCTGGGTGGGGCGCAGGTTTTCCCGCTCTGGACTGGGGCGCAGGTTGGGCAGGATATGCAGGTCAAATTCTTTGGAAATCAGCTTTTGGATGATGGGCGCGGCGTTTTTATTGCCAGCATAGATGGCTGGGATTTTTCCATGGAGGTCAAATTTTGGACTGGGGTTCGCGATGCGCACAATCTCCGCCATGCGCAAAACTCCGGAAATGGCGCCACCATCCGTTCCACCGCAAAGCAGAATCATGTCTGGATGAAGGTTTCGCATCGCCAACATCTGTTCCATGGCCTGGCGTTTATCATCGATGGCGAATGTATCCAAAATCACACCCCCAGCTCCGTAGGCGCCTCGTTTTGCGCTGCTGGCAGAATCATATAATGTGAGCCCAATCACCAGAATCTGCAAACCTCCGCCCGCGCTGCTGGTGCTGAAAAAGGCCACGTTTTCAGCCCAGTTGAGTTCCTGCCCTTCCGAGGATAAAAGCAGGGTTTTACCGCTGAGGTTTTCCAGTTCACGTGCCGCGGTCACGATTCCATGCCTCACGTCGTTTTGAGGCGCTTCCACGCTTGTGGGCGCGTTTGCCAGCGCGATTAGCTCCGGCACGCTGTGACCATTTTCCAAAAGCAGCGCTTTGGTTGTCGTGCTGCCAATATCCGTGATAACAATCAGTTCTTTATCCAAAAGCATCTTTTCTCCATTTTGCCCAAAAGGGATTAAAACATACCTCTCGCGAGGTAGCCTGCCGGTGTCAAGCTTTTCTTGACAGAAGACTTATTCCCAAAAAAAGTGGAACAATGAAAAAAGAATATATTGTTGGCATTGTTTTGTTTTTGCTTTTGGTGCTCTATTCCATTTTCAGTCCTTCCGGAGACCAACTGAAAGGAAGGGTGGTCAAAGTCCAGGATGGAGACACCATCACCCTTTTGGTGGGAAGCACCCAACACAAAATCCGCCTGCAGGGCATAGATTGCCCCGAAAAAGGCCAGCCTTTTGGAACCGTTTCCACCAAATTCACTTCCGACAGTGTTTTTGGCAAAACCGTCACCGTGGAATGGGAGGAAAAAGACCGCTACGGACGGGTTTTGGGCGATGTGATTTATGATGGCAAGAAAAGCTTGTCTGAAGAATTGGTGAAAGCAGGGCTGGCATGGCACTACAAACAATATAGCAAAGATCCGGTTCTGGCAGCCTTGGAAATCAAGGCCAGAACCACCAAAAAAGGGCTTTGGGCAGACAAAAATCCCATCCCTCCCTGGGAGTGGCGCAAGCAAAAACGAAAAAAACCTTGACGCCATGCCGCCTTTCTTTATTATGATAAAAATATCTGTTTTGCCTCTGTTAATGGCGTAACAGCTTGAAAGACAAACAAATAAAATGAGATAAATAAGGAGACCAAGCCATGACTAAAGTCCCCAGTTTTCTGGATGCTGACCTGAAGGGAAAAGTGGTGCTCATGCGGGTTGACCACAATGTGGTAAAAAAAGGAAAGATTAAAGACCCCATGCGCATCGAATCCACCATTCCCACTATTTTGCACGTCTATAAAAAGGGCGGACTGCCCATCTTGATGACCCACGTGGGCAGACCTTACGACAAAAAAACCGGAGAAATCTCCATCTCCGACGACAATTCCGTGCGTCCCATTGTGGATTATCTGCAGGAAAAACTGCAATTGAAAGGCATCATTCCAGCTTGCGCCGCCTCCGGCCCCGAAGGCATCACGGATTTGAATCCCATCGCCTCCGCGGTTCAGGAAATGAAGGCTGGCAAGGTGGATTTTGTGTATCTGCCAAACACGCGCTGGTTCAAGGGTGAGGAAAGCAAAAACGAAGCCTCCGACCTTCTGGCTCAGGGGCTGGCAGCCAATGCCGATCTTTTCATCAACGACGCTTTCGGTTCATGGCAGCCTCACGCTTCCACTTTCAACATCACCAAATTTCTGCCCTCCTACGCGGGGCTTTTGATGCAAAAAGAAATTGACAACCTCAGCAAGGTGTTCGAACCCAAGCGTCCCCTGGTTTCCGTGGTGGCAGGCTCGAAATTCGATACCAAGATGGGGCCGCTCTCCTCGCTCATCAAAATCAGCGACAAACTGGTTTTGGGTGGGGTTCTTTACAACGCCTATCTCGCCGTGAAATACAATCTCAGCATCGAAGGCTTGGACCAAAGCGACCTCGACCTCGCAGCCCAGTTCCTCAAAGACATCGAACCCTATAAAGACAGGATTGTGGAACTGCCCTGGATTATCGAATCCGACAGCTTTGAAAATGCCGAAAACCATCGCGCTCATCGGGTTGCGGATTTGAAACCTGGAACAAAGCTGAATTATGTTTTGGACATTGACCCCCGTTCTTTTGAAGATGAAGCTGTGAAGCAGGTTTTCGCTTCCGCTGCCACCATTTTCGTGAACGCCGTGATGGGCTACACCACTCTTTTCCAGGAAGGCACGAAAGCCTTTAACAGCCTTTTGGACGCCAGCAGCCAAGCTCAAAAACTCATCGGCGGCGGCGACACCATCCAGGATTTCCGCGAACTCTTGCCCGGAGTTTTCGCCAAGGCAAAGAACGACCCAAAATACTACTTTTTCACCGGTGGCGGAGCCATTTTGGATTCCATCGTACAAGGCTCGCCCTACGGCATGAAGCCTGTGCAGGCGCTCATCAAGGAATAAGGAGTTGAAGCCCGTGAACTTAAAAAAGCAGCTTAATCTGCGAGACGAATTCCCCGCCCCAAGTTGGGAGGAATGGAAGCAAAAAGCCACCGAAGCCCTCAAGGGAGCGGATTTCGACAAAGTGATGTACACTCGCACCCATGAAGGCATCACCCTCAAACCCATCTACCGTGCGGAAGACCTTGAAGGTCTGCCCTTTGTGGGCGCTCTGCCCGGAGACCTTCCTTTCCAGCGCGGAAACTCTGCCCAAGCGGATGGAAGCTGGGAAGTTGCCCAAGCCCAAAGCGAGGCCGAACCCGCCGCTCTGAACAAGCAGATTCTTGCCGAATTGCAGCGTGGTCTCACCATGGTGAACCTCGTTTTGGCGCGTGATGACGCCCCCCATGGCATTGTTTTCAAAAACGCCGCTGATTTCCAAACCGCGCTTGCGGGCGTGGACCTGAAAGCCGCTCCGCTCATGGCGCAGCTTGACCTCGACGCTCCCGACCTTTTTGCCTGGCTTCAACAGCAGAATAGTGAAACCAAAACCCTCACCGGCAGCCTGGCTTTTGACCCCATCGCGGAATATGCCCGCAAAGGCTTTTTGAACCTTTCCTGGGATTCCGCCTGGGAAAGCTTGGAAAATGCCGTGAAAACCAGAATCGACCAAGCTCCCAAGCTGCGCGCCATCTCACTGGACGGCACGGTTTATGAAGCCGCCGGCGCCTCATCCGCGCAGGAACTCGGCTTTGTTTTGGCTTCCGCCATCGAATACCTGCGCCGTTTTACAGAAAAAGGCATGGATATAAACCAGATTTCACCGCTGTTCCAAGCCCGCCTTTCCCTGGGTTCGAATTTCTTTATGGAAATTGCCAAAATCCGCGCCTTCAGAATGCTGTGGAGCGAAATCATCAAAGCTTTCGGCGGAGATTACGATGCCCGTAAAATCTGGATTCATGGCAAAACCGGCCAGGTCAACAAAAGCCGTTATGACCTCTATGTGAACCTCTTACGCGCCTCCACAGAAGGTTTTTCCGCTGTGATTGGCGGCGTGGATAGCCTCGAAATCGACCGCTTCGATGCCGTTGTAAATCCCCAAGCCGATGAATTTTCCAAGAGACTGGCTCGCAACCAACAGCTCATCCTGGGCGAGGAAGCCCATTTCAGCAAGGTTGCCGACCCCGCTGGCGGCTGCTATTACATCGAAAATCTCACCGCCGAACTTGCCGCTCAAGCCTGGAAACTGATGCAGGAAATTGAAGCGGAAGGCGGAATGCTGAACTGCCTGGAAAGCGGAAAGATACATGAACTGATTGCCTCCGTTGCCAACGCCAGACTGGATTCTGTCCACAAACGCCGCGACGTCTTTGTGGGCATAAATATGTATGCCGACCCCAATGACGAGCCTCGTCCCGCGGTTCAAAACACCATCAACGACGCCAAAGCCGTGGCGAAACTCGCCCCGGGCGCCCTGCCCAAACTCAGAGCTGTGCAGCTTTTGGAGGATTTCCGAGCTCAGGTGCAAAAAGCCGACCCGGAGGTTTTCCTGCTCACCATGGGCAGCGTGGCAGACTATAAAGCCCGTGCCGATTTCTCCGCCGGATTTTTTCAGGTGGGAGGTTTCAAAACCATCACCGGCACCGGCTATACGGACATCGATTCCGCCATTGAAGCCGCGAAAAACCACCAAGCCATCTGCATCTGCAGCACGGACGATAAATATCCAGAATTAATCCCCGCTCTCTGCGAAGGTCTGAAAGGAAAAACCCTCATCCTGGCAGGGTATCCCAAAGACATGGTTGATTCCTACAAACAAGACGGCATCGAGCTTTTCATCCATGTGCGTGCCAACGTTTTGGATACCCTCAAAGAGCTTGCCGCGAAAATGGAGGTGGCGCCATGAAACCAGATTTCACCAAACTGAATCCCGATTTTGCCGCCGAGCGCAAAGGACAGTTCGAGTCCGCTAAAGCCTGGCGCACCAATGAACAAATCGACGTCAAACCACTTTACACAGATGAAGACCTGCGCGACCTGCAGCATCTGGACTACCTCAGCGGCATCGCGCCCTACCTGCGCGGACCCTATCCAACCATGTATGTACAGCGGCCTTGGACCATCCGCCAATACGCTGGATTTTCCACCGCCGAGGAATCCAACGCCTTCTACCGCCGCAACTTGGCAATGGGTCAAAAAGGACTTTCCATCGCCTTCGATTTGGCAACCCATCGCGGTTATGATTCCGACCACCCCAGAGTGATTGGAGACGTTGGCAAAGCCGGCGTGGCTGTGGACAGCATCCTGGACATGAAAATCCTGTTCGACCAGATTCCGCTGGACAAGATGAGCGTTTCCATGACCATGAACGGCGCCGTCATCCCCATCATGGCGTTCTATATCCTTGCCGCGGAAGAACAAGGCGTGAAGCCGGAACTTCTGAACGGCACCATCCAAAACGACATTCTGAAAGAATACATGGTGCGCAACACCTACATCTATCCGCCGGAAGCCTCCATGCGCATCATCGCTGATATTTTTCGCTACACTTCCAAAAACATGCCCAAATTCAACAGCATCAGCATTTCCGGCTACCACATGCACGAAGCCGGCGCCACTGCCGACCTCGAAATGGCTTACACCCTTGCCGACGGCCTGGAATACGTGCGCACTGCTGTGAACGCCGGTTTGGACATCGATCTCATCGCTCCCCGCCTGTCCTTTTTCTGGGCGCAGGGGATGAACTATTTCATGGAAGTGGCAAAAATGCGCGCCGCGCGTGTACTTTGGGCAAAAATCATCAAAGGATTCAACCCCAAAAACCCCAAAAGCATGGCGCTGCGCACCCACTCGCAAACCTCAGGCTGGAGCCTCACGGAGCAGGACCCCTACAACAATGTGACCCGAACCTGCATCGAAGCTCTGGCTGCCACGATGGGACACACCCAAAGCCTGCACACGAACTCTCTGGACGAGGCCATCGCCCTGCCCACAGATTTCAGCGCCCGCATCGCCCGCAACACCCAGCTCTTTTTGCAGCATGAAGCCGGCGTGACCCGTGTAATCGATCCCTGGGCTGGTTCCTACTATCTGGAAAACCTCACCGATGCCATCATGAAACGCGCTTGGGATCACATCACCGAGGTTGAAGAATTGGGCGGCATGGCAAAAGCCATCGAAAACGGATTGCCCAAGCTCAGAATCGAGGAAGCTGCCGCCAGAAGGCAGGCTCACATTGACTCTGGTGAAGACACCATCGTGGGTGTGAATAAATATCGCCTGGAAAAAGAAGACCCCATGGAGATTTTGGAAGTGGACAACAGCGCCGTGCGTGAAGCGCAGATTGCGCGTCTGAACAAGCTTCGCGCCGAACGCGACGAAGCCAAAACCCAAAAAAGCTTGGAAGCGCTCAGTCACGCGGCGGAAAGTGGCGAAGGAAACCTGTTGGAACTTGCCATCAACGCCGCTCGCGACAGGGCTTCTCTGGGCGAAATTTCCGATGCCATGGAAAAAGCCTTCGGACGCCACCAGGCTTCCATCAAACTTATCAACAACGTTTACAGCAGCGAGTATGCCAAAATGGATGAAATTGAAAAAGTCCGCGCTTTAACCGACGAATTTGCCGACCGCGAAGGCCGCCGACCCCGCATTCTTGTGGCAAAAATGGGTCAGGACGGTCACGACCGCGGCGCCAAGGTCGTCGCCACAGCTTTTGCCGATATGGGCTTCGACGTCGATATGGGCCCGCTCTTCCAAACCCCGGAAGAGACAGCGCGCCAAGCCATTGAAAACGACGTCCACATCGTCGGCATGAGTTCCCTCGCCGCAGGCCACAAAACGCTTTTACCGCAATTGGTGGCAGAGCTTGCCGCGCAGGGACGTGAAGATATTCTCATCGTGGTAGGTGGCGTGATTCCGCCCCAGGACTATGAATTCCTGCTGCAAAGCGGCGCCACAGCCATTTTTGGCCCGGGAACAAAACTTCCCCAGGCTGCCATTGTGCTCTTGGAAAAAATGCTTGGGGATTGATGGACGAAAAACACCGCAAACCAGAATGGGTGCCGCGTGACGCCGGCAAGGAATTTGCCACGCGTGTGCTTTCAGCAGGGACAGCCCCCGGCGAAAACGCTGTAAATAATGCCAGTCAGCCTCGCCGCGCCAGGTTTTCCGCCGCTGAAATCGCCAAAGGCGTGACCCAGGGCAACCGAGCCTTTTTGGCACGCGCCATCACCCTCATCGAAAGCAATTCCCCGCGCCATTTTGAAGACGGGCAGGAACTGGTTCGCCTGCTCCTGCCCGCTTCCGGAAATTCCGTGCGCATCGGCATCACGGGCACACCCGGCGCTGGAAAAAGCACCTTCATCGAAAGCTTCGGAATTTGGCTCATCGAGCGTGGTCACAAGGTCGCCGTTTTGGCAATCGACCCCAGCAGCAGCCTTTCCCGGGGCAGCATTTTGGGCGATAAAACCCGCATGGAAAAGCTGGGCAGACATCCCAACAGCTTCATCCGGCCTTCTCCCAGCGGAGGCGCTTTGGGCGGAGTGGCTCGCAAAACCCGTGAAAGCATGATTGCCTGTGAAGCCGCGGGCTACGACGTTATTCTGATTGAAACCGTGGGCGTGGGCCAATCCGAAACCACGGTGCGCTCCATGGTGGATTTTTTCCTGCTCATGCAGATTTCCGGCGCGGGAGACGAACTCCAGGGCATCAAAAAAGGCATCATGGAACTTGCCGACCTCATCGCGGTCAACAAAGCCGATGGCGACAACATCCTGCCCGCCCAACAGGCTGCGGGGGAGCTGAATAACGCTCTCCATTACCTGCGTCCTGCCACACCGGGCTGGACAACCCGCGCGCTCACTTGCTCCGCGCTGGAAAACCTGGGACTGGATAAAATCTGGGACGCGGTGCAAGGCTTTTTGGAACACGGCAAAAACACCGGCATCTTCGCGGAACGCCGCCAGGACCAGGTTTTGCAGTGGTTTGAATCCCTGCTCACGGAAGCTGTTCTCAACCGCTTCAATTCTGACCCCCGCGTGAAATCTCAGCTTCCCGGCCTGCGCGACCGCGTGCAAAAAGGCGAACTTCCGGTACTCTTGGCGGTCAAAACCCTCTTGGATGAAATATAATAACCCTCTTTGGGCGGAATGGGGGAGAGCTGTGTTTGAATGTTGCGCATAGTTTTCCCTCGTTCCTTCCCACATTTTGAAGCCCTGCTTCGCTCTTGGCTCCAGCGCCAGAGTAACCAAGCATCAACCCGGCATCATCCCGATAAAGAATCGGGTTGTTCCCGGGTTATGTTCGAGTGACTATTGAGCCAGAGCCAAGAGCGAATACTGCTGCGGGCTTTGATCGGCGCGCTGAGCAGATATCATGGTTTGGGTATG
>JAAYKA010000143.1 GCA_012522635.1 Candidatus Cloacimonadota bacterium | reverse complement strand
CCGCCTTATGTCTCCCTTATATTTCAAAGGCAAAATTAAGCGACACAAAGGCTTAGGGTTTATGAACCCGAAAAACAGCAGACTCGTTCTACATAATAGGGTTTTCTTCCCCATCCATCAGTGAGTTGGCGCGTCCCACCCACGTTTTTTATTGTTTCACACTCCAAAAACAAGACTCTTTTAAAAATAGATTGACGGAAACCAGCGACAATTGAGTATAGTATCATAAAAAGACATGGAGGTTCCAATGTTAAAATTGAAAACTCTGTTACTGGCTTTGCTGGTGCTGAGTATTAGCTTCGGCTGCGTTTGCAGCAAGTGTAAAAAGGAAATTGAACCCGACCGGGTGCAAGATAGTGAAATGACGACAATCAGCGAACAGAACAACGCTTTGGCTTTCAAACTCTATGAAATGGCGGACAAGCCCGGCAAAAACATGTTCTATTCACCCCATAGCATCAGCACCGCGCTGTCCATGGTCTATGGCGGCGCCAGAAATAATACTTTTGAACAAATGTCCAAGGCTTTGTATTTTGGGCTTCCCGAAATGAAGCAACACGAGGGATATCTGGCTTTGCAGAAAGAACTTAACCGCATCAGCGAAAATGGAAAGGCGGAACTGAACGTCGCCAACGCCATCTTTGGCGCGGAGAGCCGTAAAGCTTTGGTGCAAAAAGACTTTATCAAGCTTCTACAACAACAATATCTGAGCGACTATTACAACCTCGATTTCAAGGATTACAGCGGCACGGCAAAATTCATCAACAAATGGGTGATGGACAAAACCCACGACCGCATCAAGGATTTGGTGAATGAAGACCATATCCGGGGCAGCAACGAAGGCATGGTGTTGGTGAACGCCATCTATTTCAAAGGTAGCTGGCTCAATGAATTCGACCCCAGGCTGACCATTGAAGACAAGTTCTACGTTTCATCCAAAAAACGTGGGGAAGACCAATCCCGTCCCGTGGAAATGATGAGCGCCCGTGCCAGATACCAATATGGCGAAGTCCCTGGAGCGCAATTGATTGAACTGCCTTACGCCGAGCGGGATTTGTCCATGCTCTTTGTGCTTCCAGACGAAATCGACGGCTTTGCCAAAAAGTTGAATTCCGCGAACCTGATGAATTGGCAGGAATCCATGTCCCCGCGCGAGGTTCAGCTCTACATCCCCAAATTCAAGTTTGAACTCACCTTTGACGGTTTGACAGACATCCTGAAAGCCATGGGCATGACCGACGCCTTCGACCACGCCAGAGCCGACTTTTCCGGAATCATCCCGAAGGAAAGCGGACTCGGCGTTTTCATCCACGACATCATCCACAAAGCCTTTGTGGAAGTGAATGAAGAAGGAACCGAAGCCGCCGCCGCCACAGGTATCGTGGTTGCCACAAAGATGTCTCCGGAACCGGATGAAGTTGTGACATTCCGTGCCGATAAACCCTTCGTGTATATCCTGTTGCACAAGCCAAGCAACACCGTGCTTTTTATGGGCAAAATGAACGAACCGCCCAAACAATAAACCCTAAATCCCATGATAACCCAAGCGCGTCTGATTTTATCCGGCGCGCTTTTTGTTCCCGTGAAAAAGATTGACGGGAAATCCCGACACGTGAATTATGTTTACACAACAAATAAGGTGGTTTAAGATGTTGAAGAATATGATGATGACGCTGCTTTTGGTCAGTTTGAGCCTGGGCTGCGTTTGCGGAAAAATCGAAAAGGAAAATGGCAGGGAAAAGCCCCAAAACCTTTCCCCGGAGCTTGCCGCCCAGGTCGCGGCTCCGAACAACGCCCTGGCTTTCGAGCTTTTGAGGCTGGCTGACAAACCCGGGAAAAACCTGTTTTTCAGCCCTTACAGCCTGAGTTCCGCGCTCAGTATGACCTATACCGGAGCGAGAGGTGAAACCGCTGAACAAATGGCGGAAGCGCTGAATTTTGACCTTTTCGAGGGTGACCAACATGAAGCCTATCAGGCTCTGCAACAATCGCTTAACGCCATCGCCGAAAGCGGGGAAGCGCAGCTCAGCGTGGCAAACGCGCTTTTCGGCGCCGACAAAATCAGCCACAGGATAAAAACAGACTTTGTAACCACCTTGCGAAAGCGTTACGAAAGCGACATTTACAGCCTGAATTTCAAGGATTTCAACGGCACGGCGAAATTCATCAACAACTGGGTGAAACAAAAAACCGAGAACCACATCCGGGAATTGGTGACGCCAGACCACATCGAGCAGAGCCACGAAGGCTTGGTCTTGGTGAACGCCATCCATTTCAAAGGCGGCTGGCAAGAGAAATTTTACCCCCGCAGAACCAAGGAAGACACCTTTTGGACATCTTCGACCCTGCGTTCCCCCGAATATCAGCGAACCGTGCAAATGATGAACAATAATGGGAAATACCGGTTGGGAACCGCGCCTGGGCTTCAGGTTTTGGAGCTGCCCTACTCTCATAAAGACCTATCCATGTTGATTTTCCTACCCGATGAGATGGAAACCTTCGTGAAGAATTTAAACAACGAAAACCTGCGGAAATGGACGGACTCGATGTGGACGGAAGACGTGAATTTGCAGATACCCAAGTTTAAGCTGGAGTTGGAATTAAGCGATGTTCCCAAAAAACTGGAAAGCTTGGGGATGATTGACGCTTTCGAGCCTGTAGCGGCGAATTTTAGCGGCATAATACAGCCTGAAGCCGAGGAATTGATTTTCATCTACGACATCATCCACAAGGCTTTTGTGGAGGTAAATGAAGAAGGCACCGAAGCCGCCGCCGCCACCGCTGTGATTATCGGCAGGGAAACCTTGTCCGCTCTGCCTGTGGAGCCGATTCTTTTCCGCGCGGATAAACCCTTTGTTTTCATGATTATGCACAACCCCAGCAACACCGTGCTCTTTTTGGGAAAAATGAACGACCCTGACTGAAATTGAGTGGGAATAAAAAAAGGTGGTTTGTAAGAGAAGAGCTTTTTTAAACTGACCGTTATGAACCAGCTGAAACAGGGTTTTAGCCGCTTATTGAGATTGCCCTGTAAAGAAGAATTTGGATTCTGATGATTCGTTCAGGCTTTCCCTAAGATTTCAATTGGTTTTATCCTGCCACCTCAGGCGTGTGACAAATAAAACTTGACACATTGCGCGTAATCGGGGATATAGATTCATCATGAAAAATTGTGTGTAATTGGCATCGGCATCCGTTTTACGCGGCTTTGAAAAAAGGCGTTGAATGGGCGTTGTCACACGCTTGCATCCGGTTTTTGAATCCGGAAAATTGATCACACAGGGAGAGATTCATGCAAAAAAACACAGTCCGCCTCAGGGCCGCGAATATTTCGGATATTGGCAAAAATCCGGCCCGCACAAAGAATGAAGATTATTTTGGTCATTTTCAAGGTGATTATGGCGATTTGTTTTTGGTTTGCGATGGAATGGGCGGCCACAACGGCGGCGAAATTGCGAGCCAAATGGCAGTGGAAAGCATCCACAGACATTTTGAAACTGGGTTCGTGGCAGGTGATGAACTTGCCACCATCTCCCGCGCCATCGAACTGGCACATCAACAGATTGCGGAAAAAGCGGGGGAAGACCCCGAACTCAGCGAAATGGGCAGCACTCTGGCGCTATTATTGGTGAGCGGTGGCAATTATTTTGTGGCTCATTGCGGAGACAGCCGCGTTTACCTGAGCCGCGACGGCTCGTTGATTCAACTCACCAAAGACCATTCCGAAGTTCAGATGATGGTGGAAAGCGGCATCATCACGCAGGAACAGGCCGCAACCCATCCCCGGCGGAATTTCATCACCCGCGCGCTGGGGCATGGAAGCTGTTCGCCAGAGCTTTCGGGTCCGCACATGCTGAAGCAGGATGACGTATTCCTGCTCTGCAGCGATGGGCTCACGGAATACGTTTCGGACGATGAACTGCATCAACAGATGGAGGAAGAACCGCAGATAGCCTGCCAAAACCTGGTTGATATGGCAAACGAGCGCGGCGGAGCGGATAACATCACCATCCAACTCGTTGAGGTTCAACAGTGTTCGCCATTTTCTCTGCGTGAAGAGACACCCCAGCCACCCAAGAAAAAACTGATTCCACCGGTGGCATTGGTTTTGACCCTGGTGGTTTTTATCGGTGCCGTATTCTGGTATAGCAAATCCATACAAAGCACAGCGCCGCTTGAAATTACGGCTGTGGCAGATACCCTGGCAAAACAGGACAAAGTTTCCGCCAAAGACGCGAAAAAGGCTGCGAAAGCGGAACAAAAACGCTTGAAAGCAGAGCAGAAAGCACTTGCCAAAGCCGCGAAAAAAACCAAGGGTAAAAAAGAAGCGCCTGAAAAGGCTTTGGACCCATCCCAGCTTGTGGACGTAGCCACCATCGCCACGGAATTGGGAGCCACAGAGGCCAGAGAAATATATCTGAAAGCGTTCAACGCCATGAGCAACAAAGATACCCAGGCGAAAAGCTTGAAACAATTCAAATCCAGGGATGGAAAACAGATTATTTTCATCGTTCCCGGACAAAGCATCTATCTGGACAGCAATTTGGCAGTTTTGGGCAGAGCCGGCTCGGAAGAGCTGAAAATTGACGAGATTCAAGCCTTGCTCGCCATCGCCCTGGTGCGCTCGAGCGGAAAGATGGATTTGCCCAAAGAAAGCTGGCAGGAAAAGCTTTTCGCGGCAGGCGACCAAAGTGTGGACGATAAAACCTGGCAGGCAGCGCTGGAGCTTTTCAAAAAGTTTGACAGCACCAATGCCCAGATGCTTTTCAATAATCCGAACCGTTTGTCCCGCCTGCGTTCACGAATCAAGCTGAGCCCATACAGCATCAGCCTTAATTGAACAATTTACCAAAAAAAAGGTGTATAAGCCATGAAATGCAGTAAATGTGGCGCGGAACTGGAAACCGGCGCGAATTTTTGCATCGTTTGTGGGCAGACTGCCCCGCCCGTGCAAAAAATCAGAATCGGCAGGAGCGCTGATTGTGAGGTGGTTTTAAACCATGAAAAAATCTCCCGGCTCCATGCCATCATCGTTGTGGAAGGTTCGCAATATCGCATCACAGACCAAAGCTCGCTGAACGGCGTTTTTGTGAACGGACAGCGCATCAGCACCGCGCTCATCAAACCGGGAGACCACGTTTCCCTGGGCAAAGCGTTCAGCCTCGATTGGAAGCAGCTTTTGGACGCTTTTTCACGCGGTTCGGCGGGTTCTCCAGGAGCTTCGCACACGGGTCCCAGCCCGGTTTTCTATGTGGATGAAGAAAAAAAGCCCAAAAAATCAAATTCCCTGCCCTGGGTGATTGTGATTGTGGCGCTCGCTTTGGTGGGTTTGGGACTGGGCAGCTATTTTCTTTTCTTCCGCGGTGGCAAAGACGATGTCGTAAGCTTCGACATTGAACATAGTTACGTTACCAAGGAAAGTGAAACATCAGAGCTTTCCGAACGGCGTTCAAAGCTGGAAACCATGGAAAAAATCCTGGAGCAGATGCCGGCGAAGCTTGGGTTTGAACATTCCATTTTGATGGCATACTGCCTGGTGGACGTCAGCATCGGAGAGCCTCAAAACGTTTTTAACCAAAGAGGCGTGGTGGAAAAAATCAGCAGAACAGCCAGCGCCAACGTTTCGCAAAAAGAATTTGACAAACGCCATGAACAACTGCGTGGCAGACAGGACTATATGTCCCAAATCCAGGAAGCGGAAGAGAGGCTCAGACAGGCAAAACTGGAACTGAACTTGGCGGAAGCTTCACTGGTGGCGCCCAAGAAAATTGAGGAAACCGTGAAAAAAGGGATCGAAGTCCTGGAAGAATTGGCAGGCGTAAAGCGAGACAGCACAAAAACCGAAGACGACAAACCCAGGGTGGATAATTCCCTGGAAGCGCCACGCCAAAACTATGAAACAGCCATCCGGAAAATCGAAGAGATTTATGAATCGCTGAACCACATCAAACTTTCCTTGGCAGAATCCGTGCCCACGCGCAAGGGAGGCCGCGTCCTGAAATGATTCTGAATCCGGGCGACATCATTCGCAGCTACCGCATTTTGGACCACCTGGGAGAAGGCGGCATGGGCAAGGTTTTTTTGGCGGAAGAAGAGCTGTTAGCCCGCAAAGTCGCCATCAAAATGCTGAATCCCAGCATCACCCATCAGGAACAATTCCGCCAGCGTTTCATCGAAGAAGCCCGCATTCAGGCAAAGATGAAGCATCCCAACATCGTGAGCCTGCTCAGTTTTTTCAACGAAGAGGATGGCTATTTCATGGTGATGGAATTCGCGCCGGGAAAGACTTTGCGGGAATTGATTCGGAACACCGGACCCGTTCCCGAACAGCGCACCCGTGTGATATTCCGCCAGATTCTTTCCGCTCTGGAATACGCTCACGAGCAAGGGGTTGTTCATCGCGACATCAAGCCTTCCAACATCATGATTGATGAAAACGACGAGCTGAAGGTGTTGGATTTCGGCGTGGCGCGGCTTTTGGAAGACCCGCACCTCACCCAGACCGGTTCGCGCGTGGGAACCGTTTTCTACATGAGTCCGGAACAGGTTGAAACTCCCCGCGAAGTGGATTCACGTTCTGACATCTATTCCGCTGGAGTACTGCTGTTTGAGCTTTTGACGGGACGCCTGCCTTTCGACACGGAAGCCGAAAGCAATTTCCAGATTGAAAAAGCGATTGTGGAACAGGCTTTGCCGAATCCGCGGGATTTTTATCCATTTATGTCTGACCTCATTGTGAAGCTGATGCACGCGCTCACGGCTAAAGACCCCGCCCTGCGACCAAGCGCTTCCGAAGCCATTAAGATATTGGATTCTGGAGACTTGAGCTCTGTCCGTGTTGTGCAACCGGAACCGATAACACCTTTGCCGATGCCTTCCCAAAATCCAATTGTCATCCCTGTTCCAAAACGCAAAAAGATGTCCAAAGGCCTGCGCGCTTTCCTCATCATCTTGCTACTCTGCGTTTTGGCGATTCCAGCAGGTTTTTTGACCAAATATTACCTGGAGGGGGAACTGGATATTTTTGGCAGGAAAACGGATTGGGTTGAGGAAGACGAAACCTTGGTCAATGCGGACGATGGCCCCAGTCAGGCGGAATTGGACGCCATCGCGGAAAAGAAAAAGCTGGAAAAAGCGGAGCAGGCAGTGCGCGCCATCTTGCCAAAATTTGATTATATCACGCGAGAGGCCTTGGATTACAAACAGCAGGATTTCTTTGATGAATGGCCTCCAAGTTTGGATTATTTCGTTAATCCCAAAGAAGTTAACACGACAGAATTTCAGTTTGAATTCAACGAAGGCATCATCACCGCCATCAGCCAACCCGCCTTAGGCAAGGTGGGCGCAAAAATCAGCTATTCAATCGATTCGGAACGTTTTGAGATTAAAGACCCGGATCCTGGACTGGCACCAAGGATTAACCCCGCCTGGTTGCAATGATGGCGAAAAGAATTGGTTAAACAAAGATAGAATGAAAATGGATATTTTTATGTTGAAACAAGGCTTTTTCCCGAAGGCTGTCGCGCTTGCGGTGCTGGGCATTTTGGCGGCGGTTTTGAGCGCCAATGTGCAATACAGCCCCGATTTGCTGCGTGCAGCTCTGAATGGGGACGCGGATTCTCAATATCGTCTGGGTTGGAGTTATTACAACGGAGAAGGCATCACGCGTGACCTGCGGGAAGCGGTGAGATGGTATTCCCTGGCTGCGGAACAGGGACACACAGACGCCCAAAATAACCTGGGCTGGTGCTATTATCGCGGTGACGGAGTGCCCCAAAGCGATGACGAAGCCGCCAGATGGTGGAGAATCGCTGCCCGCAGAGGTAACCAACACGCGCAGTATAACTTGGGTTGGTGTTATGACAATGGATTTGGGCTTCCACAAAACAAGGTGGAGGCTTTCAGATGGTACCAGGAATCCGCCCGCAAGGGAAATCCGAATGCCCAGAACAACCTGGGATTCTGCTATTATCTGGGTGAGGGCGTGGATCAAAATCTCCAGCAGGCGGCACATTGGTGGACTCAGGCGGCGGAACAGGGTAATTCCAACGCCATGTATAACCTGGGCATCTGCTATGACAACGGTTACGGGGTTGAGCAAGACCATCGTGAAGCGGCAAAATGGTATCGCCTGGCTGCGGAAAGCGGTGCCGACCACAAACTTCCAGAGCTTGATAGCATGCACACCACCGCTAAACCTGTTCCAGAGGAGAAGCTTCGCCCCAGTCCACAACGTCAATATGTGGAAGAAGATACGTATTCTGGAACGCTTCCCAAACCTCCTGTCCAAACCGAAAAACCCCAACCCGAGGACAGAGGAAAATACAGCGATTTATATAAAACCGGGCTGCAGCATTACAATGGAGACGGGGTTCCCCAAAATGAGTCTAAAGCCTTGCACTGGTGGCTGTTGGCAGCGATGGAAGATGACCCCCGCGCCATGTATGGTCTGGGTGTGGCATACATGAATGGACGTGGCGCCGAAAAAGACGAAGTGGAAGCGGTGCGTTGGTTTATTATGGCCGCCGAAGCCGGTTACGCCAAGGCGCAGAACATGTTGGGGGTTTGCTATAAAAACGGCAGCGGAGTGGAAAAAGATATGGTTGAGGCGGCGAAATGGTATCGCTTGGCAGCTCAGCAAAATTACGCCATGGCTCAAAGCAACCTGGGAATTTGCTATGCCCAGGGCGAGGGAGTGGAAAAAAACGATGAGGAGGCGTGTTTTTGGTTCGCTCTGGCGGAGGAAAACGGAAACGCCTCAGCCAGCGAATTCAGGGAAATGGTGGAGCCAAAGCTCAGCGCGCAGCAAAAAGAGCGGGTTGAGGACAGGGTAAAGCTTTGGCAGGCTTATTTCCGTTGAGGGGTCAAACCGTATAATTTACAGTATGTTAAGTTAATCCCTGGCTTCATCTTCGGGTCCGTACTGCAATTCCACCTGATGGATGATGGCATCCAGGAATAAATCTCCGGTATCATAAACGTCGAAGGGCTTGAAACCCAGATATTTATCCCACTGCCCGGCCACAAAATCGTGGGAAATCACGCGGTAAACCCTATCCAGATCGAGCTTTTCGCCATTCACAAGGTATTCAAACTCTCCGGCTTCTTTTTGTGGATGGGCTATTTTTTCCCAACCCGCAATCTCGCAAATATCATGAGGTTTGCTGATGGCGTGGAGCATGTTAATTTCATCCAGGATAAGCAAATCGCTTCCTTTGAGAGAAAAGACTGTCACAGTGTTGTTGAAGGGAATCAGTTCATTCAAATCTCGTAGGGTGATGGGTCCCGCGGGCAGGGATTTGCGCAGACCGCCGTTGTTGATGATGGCGAGTTCGGGCTTGTAAATATTTTGGTACTCAGCTTTTAGGGCTTGTGCCATCCAGCGTGAAAGCTCAGTGGAACGATATTTATCCGGAGTCCAAGCAAGCGGAATATTGCCCACCACACGGCTCATCTGTTTTTGGATGGTTTCCATCTTTTCAGCGATAAAATCGTTCAAAGGGCTTTTGAATTCGTCACGTTCCGAAACCAATGGAATGAGACGGTTTTTCAGCGAAACTACACGGCGGTTTTCCACTTCCAACTCCGCGTGTCCCAACCAATTAAGATGTGAACCGCTGTAAAGCAGCCATTTTCCATTCACCATGATGGGTTCCTGGCTCCAGATGTGGTCGTGTCCACCGATGATGATATCCACCCTGTGATCAAGGCTTTGCGCCATCAAACTGTCCGCTTCGAAACCCTGATGGCTCAAGACAACGATGAGGTCGCTTTTGCGCTCCACCTCGTCCAAATACATGTTTATGGCATCCACGGGTGGCAAAATGCGCAGACTGCTCACATTTTCCGCCTTCACTTTTTCGGGCAAAAGTTCCAGGGTGATACCAAAAACCCCCACTCGCAAACCACCGGTTTCTAAAATCGTAAAAGGCACTCCTCCAAGCGGTTTACCGGTGGGCTTATCGATGAGATTGGTGCAAACAAAGGGATATTCAGCCCGTTTTGCCAAGTCCTTGGTGTTGCCGTAGGAAAAATCGAATTCATGGTTGCCGAAAACGCTGGCTTCCAGTCCCAGCCGATTAAAAACGTCAATCACAGCGCCACCATGTACACCATCATCCACCAGCGAGGCGAAGATGGAGCCGGTTTGCTGGTCTCCGCTGTCCAGATAGAGGCTGCGCCCGACTTTCGCCCTTTCCCGATTCAAAACTTCCTCCAAAACCGGATAGCCACCGTATTTCAAGCCATCCTGACCCAGCTTCGGCTCAAAAACTCCGTGGCTGTCGCCGGTGTAGAAAATGCTCAGCGGCAGCGCACTTAAAACTCTGAAAAACGCCAGAACGAGTAACAAACTGAATGCTTTGTTGAATTTCATCGTCAAATCCTTTTCACGAAAACATGATGGTTTTCATCTATGGAAACAGCTGTCAGGCTGTCAAGAAAAAAGGCTCCAGTTCAGATGGAGCGGGCGAAAT
>JAAYKA010000142.1 GCA_012522635.1 Candidatus Cloacimonadota bacterium | reverse complement strand
TTTATCAGCAAGCCAAGGGGTTTTTGGGTGACTTTCAAATAATTGATTAACTGAGCTCTGTGCTCGGGAAGAAGTTCTTTAACGGTTTTAATTTCCAGAATAATGCTATCGTAACAGATGAAATCTGGTCTGTATTTTTGATTCAGAATTTCACCCTTATAGGTGATGGATAGTTCTGGTTGTGCCGCAAAAGGGATGCCTCTCAAAGTGAATTCTCTTTGTAAACATTCTTGATAAACGGCTTCCAGAAAGCCAGAACCAAGTTCTTTGTACACTTCATAAATTGCACCTCTAATCAAATATGTCTCATCAGCGAGAATAATCTTTCCGTGTTTTTCCGTGAATTCCGTGGTTGCCATCATATCACCTTTTTTCTGTTGAGTCCCAAATGAGTAATCACATTGTTTCCGGCTCTTCAAACTGTGTCAATCTCTTTTTTTGGAGAATAAAAAAACGTGGGAAACACCGGGCGGTGTTCCCACGTTTCGGAGGGCATTCTATGTAGTGTCTGTAGGCTACATATACTATAAGCTATTTTCGAGCCAAGCCAAAAAGTTTTTTTGTTTTTAGTCCAATTTTTATTCAAGTGTTATGTTCAAACCAGGCCTGAACTTTATCCAAGGCCTTGCCGCCGTGAGCTTTAAGGAGACGGATTTCTTCGCGTTCCAAAGTTACAGCTTCTTCCTGCGGATTGATGGAAAGCACTTTGCGCGCGACGAGCTCCGCTTTCACCAATTCCCCAAAAGCGGGATGCCAGGGACCGGCAACAATTTCCTCAGGGTTGATATTTGAAGGGATGCCAAGTTTGATGATGCGTGTATTTGCCTTTTCGGCGATGGGAAAATAATTCGCGCATTGAGTGACAGCTTCCTCCAAACTGAGCGGAGTGTATTCTCCAGAGTGAAAAATCTTTTCCAAGGCGGTTCCGCGGATAATGATAAGAGGATAAAGTCTTAACAGGTTGGCTTTTAGTTCCAGGATCCGGGCATGATTTTCTGCCAGGCTGGCTTGGCTCCATCCGGGCAAACCGGGCATGAGTTGTATGCCAAGCTCAAAACCTTTCTCTTTCACCCGGGAAGCCGCTTCCCAAGCCTGTTTGCCATCATAACCGCGACAGGACTGGCGCAAAACTTCGTCACTAAAATCCTGGATGCCCAGCTCGATGGTTTTGATGTTCCAAGCCGCGCACCAATCCAAAATATCTTCATCCACAAAAAGCGGATGGGTGGAGATTCTGAAGCTGGTTTGGTCATCAATTAGTTTTAAAACCAAACGCAGAAGATTTTCGCGATAATACTGCTGCAAAGCGGTGAAACTTCCTCCATAGAAAGCTATCTGTTTGTGGTGAGCGAGGTTGCGCTCGATGAAATCCTGTATCTGGGGGAGGAGGCTGTTCAAATCCAAATCCGGCGCGCCGCTAATCCTGTCTTGATCGCAATAAATACAGCGGGTGGGACATCCTCGCATGCCCAAAAAGACGGGAAAAATCTTCATATTATGGCTCTAACAATTTGTGGGCTTGATTTCACCATCACAGGTGTGGGAATTCAAATTCCCAATTTTTGGCAGGCGGCGTGAGCGGCCTCCTGCTGAGCGGTTTTTTTGGTGCTTCCCTTGCCACGTCCCAGACATTCCTGACCGTGAAACACTTCCACGATAAAAGTTTTATTGTGTTCCGGACCTTCCTCTGCGACGGTGGCATAGCGCGGAGCCTGGTCTCCCCGGGATTGCATGTGTTCCTGCAGGATGCTTTTGTAATTCACGAGCTCGTTGCGGTTTACGGTGGTTTCGTAGTCTTTGAGGATATGGTTTTTTATGAAGCGGGTAACCGCGGCGATGCCGCTATCCAAATAAATGGCGCAAATCAAGGCTTCCACTGCATCACTGAGGATGGAGGGTTTTTTGTCGCCTCCGGATTGGTGTTCCTCAGGGCTGAGCAAGAGGTGTTTTCCCAAATCCAGCGCGTTTGCCTTCAGGGTGAGATATGTTTCGGAAACGATTTTGGATTTCAGTTTGCTGAGTTTGCCTTCCTGTTCGTCCGGATGACGCGCGAAAAGTTCTTTGGAGACGATGAAACCCAGAATGGAATCTCCCAAAAATTCCATCCGCTCGAATGGCGATGGTGTTTTATGGTCTCCATAATTTCTGCGGAGGTAGGATTTGTGGGTGAGGGCGGCTTTGAGCAGGGTGGGGTCATGAAAATTGTATTCAATCCTCTTTTGCAGTTGGGTCAAGCCTTTTTCCCATTTGGGATAGCGTTCTGAAATCTTTTTCCCGTTAAAATAGTCGATGATTTTCTTAACTATTTTGTTCAAATCCGCCTCTTGCTTCGTGACACGCGCATAATTTGACTTCGGTTATTCGTATTTTGTGATCACCAGAGCGGCGTTATGACCGCCAAAACCAAGCGAATTGGAAAGAGCCGCAGTCACTTCCAAGTTTTGAGCTGTGTTGGGAATATAGTCCAGATCACAGTCAGGGTCTTGTTCAAACTGGTTTATGGTGGGATGCAGGATGCCCGTTTGGATGGATTTCACACAGGCGATGGCTTCGATGCCGGCAGCAGCGCCCAACATGTGACCCACCATGGATTTGGTGGAGTTTATTTTCAGCTTGCGGGCATGCTCGCCAAAGCAGCTCTTGATGGAAAGAGTTTCACCTTTGTCGTTCAAGGGTGTGGAAGTTCCGTGCGCGTTCAAGTATTGAATGTCCGTGGGTTTGAGTCCCGCGTCGGCGATCGCGCCCAGCATGGCATCCGCGCTTCCGGAACCATCATCCAGGGGTGCTGTGATGTGGTAAGCATCGTCTGTGGCAGCATATCCAGCCACTTCGGCATAAATCCTGGCTCCGCGTGCCAGGGCGTGTTCCAGCTCTTCAAAAACCAGAAAAGCCGCGCCTTCGCTCATCACAAAACCGTCTCTGCCAGCATCGAAGGGGCGCGACGCTGTTTTGGGATCGTCGTTGCGGGTGGAAAGCGCGCGCAGAGAGCAAAAACCGGCAATTGCCAATCCCGTCACGGCAGCTTCGGCGCCACCGCTGATGATGATGTCCGCATCTCCATATTGGAGGGCACGGAAAGAGGTTCCGATTGCGTGATTGGCGCTGGCACAAGCGCTGACGATGCTAAAGTTTGGTCCTCTGAAACCGTTTTCGATGGCGATGTGAGCCGCGGCGATGTTCGAAATCATCTTGGGAATAAAGAAAGGGCTCACACGGCGGGGTCCCTGCTCATGGAATTTCACGGTTTCCTCTTCAAAAGTGCGGATTCCGCCAATGCCCACGCCAGTGATAACGCCCACGCGTTTTCCATTCACTTTGGTGAGGTCGATGCCGGCGTCTTTGATGGCTTCACGTGCCGCCACAATTGAATATTGGCTGTAGGTATCCAGTTTGCGGGCTTCCTTTACGTCGAAATGCTCTTCTGGATTGAAATTCTTGATTTGCGCGGCGATTTTCGCGCTCAGGGCGGAGGTGTCGAAGCTGGTGATCAGATCCACTCCAGAAACGCCTTTCACCAAGTTGTTCCAAGTTTCGGCCATGGTGTTTCCCACCGGGGTGAGTGCCCCCATGCCTGTAATAACCACTCTTTTTTTCATATCCGGGTCCTCGTGTTCGATGTGCGGTTTAGCCGGGCTGAGGATTCTTAGAAAAAATCGTCGCTCCGGCTGACCGGTCTTTTTTGCCGCAAAAAGCGGGAAAAGGTTCTTAAAAAGGTGGAATCAATCCTGATGACGGGTTGGCCATCAGGATTGATTCACTGTTTTTGATTTAGGCCAGTTTTTCTTTGAGGTAGTCGATGGCCTGTCCGACTGTACGGAGTTTATCCTGATCTTCGTCAGGAATTTGGATGTCGAACTCTTCTTCAAACGCCATGACCAGTTCCACTGTGTCCAGAGAGTCGGCGCGAAGGTCGTCCTGGAAGTTCGCGGAAGGAACAATCTGAGATTCTTCCACTCCGAGCTTATCCATTACGAGCTGTTTGACTTTGGCTTCAATATCCATTTTTCCTCCTATGTTTATTGAAGTGTATTTTCTATTTTGAAGGGTTTCCCTTTCAATTTGTTTAGTGCATGGTCAAGCCACCATCGATGGCGATGGTTTGACCAGTGATGTAGGCGCTGTCGTCCGATGCCAAAAACAGGCAAAGCTTTGCCACATCGGCAGGAGAGCCCATTTTGCGCAGAGGAATCGCACCCGCGTAAGCTGCCACAACGTCTTCGGGCAGAGAGGCTGTCATTTCGGTTTCGATGAAACCGGGCGCGATGGCGTTCACACGCACATTGCGGGCGGCAAATTCCTTGGCGCAACTTTTTGTGAAGGCAATCACACCGCCCTTGGAGGCAGCATAATTTGCCTGACCGGCGTTGCCCATGAGGCCTATCACGCTGGCAATGTTGATGATGGAGCCTTTGCGCGCCCTCATCATGTGTTTAAAAACTTTTTGGGTGGCGATGAAGGTGCCGGTGAGGTTGATGTCCAAAACCAGCTTCCAATCCTCTTCCTTCATGCGCAGCATCAGGTTGTCGCGCGTGACGCCTGCGTTATTTACAAGGCAGTCGATGCCGCCGCGCTCTTTTTCCACTTCGGCGAAAACCGCTTCCATGGCGGCGCCGTTGGTCACGTCAGCCAACTTTCCGGAAGCGGAATATCCTTGCTGCATAAGGCTTTGCACGGCATTTTCGACGCTTTCGGAATTCAAATCCAAAATCACGGTGTGCGCACCCTGGGCTGCGAAAGCCTCAGCGATGGCAAATCCAATGCCGCGAGCCGAGCCGGTGACCACCACAGTTTTGCCCTGAAGATTGTATTTTGCTGTATCCATAATTTTTATCTCATTTAATTAAGTGCCGAAAGTAAACTATCCAATTCGGCAACCGTGCCAAAGTTTAAAACCTCGGCTTCCTTGTCAATGGTCTTTATCAAACCACTCAAAACTTTTTGCGGGCCGAACTCGATGAAGCGTTTAACGCCTGAATTCAGCATGGTTTGCACGCTTGCCACCCACAACACGGGAGACACAATCTGGCGCACAAGTTTTTCCCGGCTTTGCATGCCAGCGGTGGCGGGAAGGGCGTCCACATTGGAAATTAAAGGGATTGAAACATCGCGGAATTCGATATTTTCCATTTCCTGAGCCAGCCACAAACTGGCATCCCCGATCAAGGGTGTGTGGAAAGGACCTCCAACTGCCAGAGGCAAAACCCTGCGCGCTCCTTTTGCCTTCAGGATTTCGCCAGCTTTTTCCACTCCACTTTGGCTGCCGGAGATCACGGTTTGGCTAGGGCTGTTAAAATTCACGGCGCGCACCAATCCAGCCTGGGCTTCAGCTTCCGCGCAGGCGTCCACCACGGTTTGGGAATCGATTCCGATGACCGCTGCCATCGCGAAAGGCGTGCCGGCATTGGCTTTAATCATGAATTCACCGCGTTTGTGAACCAAATGCATGGCATCCTGCCAGTCCAAACTGCCGTTTGCCACCAAAGCGGAAAATTCGCCCAGGGAATGTCCAGCCACAAAATCCGGCTGTAAATCGCTGTGTTTATGAAAGATTCTCAAAGCGCAGATACTGTGAAAAAGGATGGCGGGTTGGGTGAAGCGTGTTTCCTTGAGCGCTTCTTCTGGTCCTTCGAACATAATTTCACGCAGGTTTGTACCATGATTTTGGTCAAAATCATCCAAAACCTTCAAAAGGCTGGGATCAAGTTCACAAAGGTCGCGTGCCATGCCCACAAATTGAGCACCCTGTCCCGGAAATACAAAAGCTGTCTTCATTTAGCGTGGCTCCAAAATCAATATCTTGCCAAAAGGCTTCCCCAGGTGAGTCCTGCTCCGAAGGCTGTGAGCAGGATGATGTCTCCACGGCGGATTTTTCCGGATCGGATTGCTTCATCCAGCGCCAGCGGGATGGTGGCACTGGAGGTGTTGCCATATTTTTCGATGTTCACAATCACTTTGCTCATGGGAACGCGCAGTTTTGAAGCCAGGGCTTCGATGATGCGCAGGTTTGCCTGATGGGGTATAATCCAATCGACATCCTCCGCGCTGATTTTGTTGCGTTTCAGCAATTCGTCCGTGGAGGAAAACATGGATCGGATGGCTTGTTTATAGATGCGATTGCCTTCCATATACACGGTGTGGAGGTTTTTGTCCACGGTTTCGTGGCTGGCTGGCATGCGCGAACCGCCGGCAGCTTGGAAAAGCAATTCTCCCTGGCTGCCATCGGATTGGATGAGGCAGTCAATTATATGTGAAGTATCACTTTGGCGTGCCCGGGAAACAACAGCGGCTCCGGATCCGTCTCCAAAAAGGACGCAGGTGCCGCGGTCAGCCCAATTTGTGATTTTTGTGAGCACATCCACCCCAATCACCAATATGTTTTCAGCGCTGCCGTTTTCCACAAAGGTTTTGGCAATATTCAGCGCGTAGATGAAACCTGAACAGCCCGCGGAAACGTCGAAAGCGGGAATACCTTTCAGTCCCAGTTTTTTCTGCACAACGCAGGCTGTGGATGGGAAGGCATGGTCACCGGTCACGGTGCCTGTGATGATGAGGTCTATATCTTTGAATCTCACCTGGGATGCTTCGATGGCGTTTGTGGCTGCCACGGTGGCAAGGTCACTGGCGGCTTCGTCTTCGGCGCAATAATGGCGTTCGATCATCCCGGTGCGGGTGCGGATCCACTCATCTGTGGTATCAATCATCTTTTCCAAGTCAAAGTTATTGACGATTTTTGCAGGTGTATGGCTTCCAAAAGCGGAGAATTTTGCTTTGTATGTTGGCATTAGCGCATCCTCTCAAAATATTCCCTGGTGTGGTGCACAAATCCAGACTGCGCCGTGCGTACGGCGAATCTGATGGCATTTTTGATAGCTTTGGCGTTGCTGCTGCCGTGGCAAACAATGCTGCATCCATTCAGCCCAACCAACAGCGCGCCGCCAATTTCGGTGTGGTCCAGCTTGCGTTTCAGATAGCTGTAAACAGGGTAGGAAAGCAGCCCACCCAGCTTGGCAATCCAGTCTTTATTCAACTGCTCTTTCAGCAGTTCGAAAACGGAAATGACTGCGCCTTCGATGGTTTTTAGAACAATGTTTCCAACGAAGCCATCGCAAACAATCACGTCGCAATCACCTTTCAAAACGTCTTTTCCTTCGATGTTGCCCACAAAATTGAGGTCCTTGGCTTGGGAAAGCAGGGTCCAGGCATCGCGGGACATCAAATTTCCCTTGGCGCTTTCCTCGCCGATGTTCAACAAAGCCACCCGAGGCTGGGGAACGTTGTAAATATAACTGAAATAGATGGTTCCAAGCTGCGCGAATTGCAAAAGATTGTGGGCGTCACAATCCACATTCGCGCCCATGTCCAACAGGATTTCCGGCTGTATTACGGTGGGCAGGGTCACTGCGATGGCAGGGCGGGAAACGCCCTTGATGCGTCCGTAACCGAGCAACGAGGCGCCCATAAAGGCACCGGAATTACCCGCGCTGACAGCAGCATCGGCTTCCCCTTTTTTGTGCAATTCCACAGTTTTGACCATCGAGGAATCCCGTTTTGAACGCACAGATTCCGCGGCGCTGTCATCCATTGAAATACGTTGGGAGGCGTGGACGATTTGGATGCGTGAGCGATCGTAATAATATTTATCCAATTCAGCTTGCAAGATCGTTTCGTCTCCCACCAAAAGGACGGTTTCGCAGACCTCTTCTTTTATAGCCAGAACTGCCCCCTCCACCTCTGGATGCGGCGCGCGGTCGCTTCCAAAAGCGTCCAAGGCTATGCGCACATTACTCCTTAACGGCTTTAATCTGCCTGCCGGCGTAGGTGCCGCAATTGTCACAAACGTGGTGCGGGCGAACCGGCTCGCCACATTTGGAGCAAAGACTCACCGCTGGTGGCGTGAGCGCTTCGTGCGATCTTCTTTTATCTCTGCGAGTTTTCGAAGTTTTCTGTTTGGGAACGGCCATGGGTTCTCCTTTTTTATTTAAATAATAGTTAAGGCGCGCCGAAAAACCAGAGGCTTTCCAGCGCGAATTTCTCTTCAATTTGAATCAAAGTCCTGTAACCGCGTTATTTTGTCAACCTAAATCGCTAACTTGTTGAATACCAAGGAAATAAGAAGTCTGGCGGCAAATTGCCGGTTTGAACTTCAATATCCAGAATGAGAACTCTGGAAAACACTGCTCCGTTTTTCGTTAACCGCCATCAGAGGAATCACGCTCAGCCAACGCAGAATTCCGCCCACACCAAAGATAACCTGTTCCGAAGCCAGAAGTCTGGAACCCAGCATCAGCGGCTGGGGATAGAAAATTCCGCTCAGCAGGGTGGTCGCCATCATGCTCACACCGCCAATGGCACCGTAAAGCGCGCTGTAGCTTTGCTCCCTGCCCTTTCCTGCGATTGCCAAAACAAAATTCGTGGTGGCAACTCCATTCCCCGCCCACATAAACCCTGAAAAAAGGCCTTCAATCCACAGTAAAGAATAGTTTTGACGCGTCATAAAGAGCCACAGCATGGGGTTCAACCCACCCAAAATCACGCAGATCAGCATGGCAGGTTTGTTTCCCCAGCGATCGATGAATTTGCCCCAAAAAGAATATGAAAGCAGCGAGGAAACCATGTGTAAACTGCCGTAAAGCTGGAGCTTGAACATACTGAGCCCCAGGTTTTTAAGCATGAAAGGTGTCCAAAAGGCGCTGCCCACACCTGTGGCGAGCATCCACCAAATCCCAAATGCCATCAACAAGCGAAAATTCTTATCCCGGAAGGGTTCCCCAAATTTTTGGCGCAGCGGCAAAACTTGCTGCAGAGAGCGTTTCCTATCCGGCTGCCGAGCCAAAATCACCAAGCCCGCCAAACCCAAAATGCTGGCAAAAACGAATACTCCCGCCAACCAAAGAGACTGATTGCGGATGGTGAAAAAAGCATCCGGATTCACCCATCTTGCCGCGAAAGAACGCAGAGCCCCACCGCCTTTTTCAAAGCTATCTGTCAGATAACTAAGCAGATACCCCGCCAGAAGCCCGCTGAACACAAGAATCTGGTTCCTACGTGCGAAAAACCGACCGCGGATGGCAGCGGGGATGATGTCGCTGATCCAGGCAATCCAAATATTTCCACCCACAGCCTGCAAACCCGCGCTGATGAAAAGCAATGCCAAAACGAAAGCTATGCCCTGGCGTGCCTCAGAAAAAAGCAACGCGCTGCCGATGAAAATGCTTAAGAAACGTCCCGCCGCGGTCACCCACACACAGAGTTTCTTGCGTTGTCTCGGCCTGTGGGTAAGCGCCACTCCCAGAGGCTGAAACAGCGCGGACACCTGTCCCAAAGCGCTGAGGATGCTGAAATGCAGCGGACTTGCCCCCAAAATCACCAAAAACTTGGTGATGAAATTGCTGCCGATATTTGCCAGAGCGCCATAGATTTGGGCAAAAATTCCCTCAATGATGGAAACGCGGTAGGTTCTGGCAACCGTATGGTTTTTCTGCTTGGCTCTGTGTGCTTTAGCCGCTTTGGAACTATCACGCACGGCGATTCTCCAACTCCAGATTTTGAAGGTCTTTTCCCAGGCAAAACGCCGCCCTGGCGCTCTCAGAGCACCTGTTTGCAACAATTTCCCCGTTCCAAGCTTGAACCATGTTTGCGTTTCCTCGCGCGTGAACCTTATTTTTTAATTTTTGTCCTCATTTGCGCTTACCGGGTTTACGTCAATCAAAATCAATTTAACCGGTTTTACAGCTTGCATTCCTCAGTTAAAAACCCAGCCGCCAATGTGACCGAATCCGAGCCCCAAAAACCGCAATCTGAAAAGGCTACACAGTTTCCACTTGACAAAAAAAGGGTGGCATGAGAATTTGGTTCTTCCAATTATGATACAAAGGTGGTGATTTGTTTGCCGACAGTATATTCAAAAGAAAATGAGTCCTTCGATTACCTGTTGAAAAGGTTCAAGAAGAAATGCGAAAAAGCCGCGGTCCTCTCCGAAATTCGGAAGAGACAGGCCTACGAAAAGCCGAGCGTAAAGAAAAAACGCGAAGCCAACGCTGCCCGTCGCAAAATGCTCAAGATTCAGCGCAGAATGCAGCGCTATATGAGGTAGCTGCCCGGTTTACCGCCCTCTTTTTTGTTTGGACCGTTGCAACAGGGATTCGTCCCTGTTTGCTTTTTTATAGTCAAAAAAAGGAGTTCAGATGGGTTTCATTGATTGGCTGATTCTGATAATGTTGGCAGTATCCGCGTTCATGGGCTATCGCAAAGGTATTGCCGCAATGCTGGTGCGCCTCGGTGGCGCAGTGGCGCTTTTTTTGCTGATTGGTCAAATCTTTCCCTTGGTGCGCAACGCGCTGATTGAAAACTTCAAGCTGGGCTTGGTTCTTTCCTGCATTTTGGCAGCGATTTTGATTATCGTGGCGGCTGTGGTTATTTTGGGACTTTTGGCAAAGATATTCACCAAAGCGCTGAAAGTGGTTCGCCTTTCCGCTGTTAATCGCTTTTTGGGCTTGGTGATGGGCTTTGTGAATGGTCTGGTGAGCGTCATTATTTTGATGGTGTTGTTGGATTATGCCCCCAAGCTTTCAGAACCCTTAAAAGACCACGCGAACCATCGGGTGTACGCTGCCATGGACGTTTTCAAGGAAGATATCTTCGACAACCTCAAAATGAACGAACACAATCGTTTTAACGAAATCAGGGAGAAACAGAAAAAAGACAATAACCAATCCGGACAAAACGAATGAACCCTCCCGAGCTTTTTGCCGATCTTGAATACACGAGGTTGGCGCATCAGGCACAGAACCGCTGTCACAGCGATTTGGGTCGGAAATTGGCTGCGGATTTAAAACCCTTGGAGAAAAAAGAGGAAATTGAGGCCTCGCTGGCTTTGGTGTCCGAACTGCAGGAGTGCTTGGAAATGGGCTTGGATAAAGACTTTTCCGAACTCAGCGACCTTCAGCCTCTTTTCACCGAAGCGCGGCATGCTCTGTTTGGTTTTGAAGAGTTTTTCCAAGTTTGGCAAAACGCACGCCTGGCAACGATTTTGGCAGAATCCGTTCCCAACCGTGATGATTTTCCCCGTCTGGGCAGGCTTTGGGGCAGAGTGTTGCCTCTCAAATGGATTTGCCAGCGCTTCGATGTCACTTTCGGCCCTGAAGGTGAAGTTCTTGACAGCGCTTCGCCAGAGCTTGCCCGCATCCGCAAACGGGAAGCAGCCTTGCAGCGCAGCATCCAAAAAACCATGCAGAGCATGTTGAACGACCCGCGCATGGAAGGAAATCTGCAGGATAGATTCATCACCCAGCGTGAAGGGCGCTATGTTTTGCCCGTGCGTGAAAGCGCCGCGCCAAACGTGCCCGGCATCGTGCAAAGCCAATCTGGAAGCGGCTCCACCCTCTTTATCGAACCCCAGGCTGCTGTGCCGCTAAACAACGAACTTCAGCTTCTAAAGCAGGAGGAAAAGCGCGAAATCCATCGCATTTTCACCGAATTCACCGCCCAGATTAAAGCCCAGGAGCGGGAATTGCTCCAAAACCAAAAGCTGATGTCGGAATTGGATTTCCGTTATGGCTGTGCCAGGCTTTGCGACGCGTTGGACGCAAAAGTCCCCATCATTGTTCAAAAGCCTGTGTTGAAGCTGATTGGCGCCCGGCATCCGCTGTTGATTTTGAGTTTGGGCACGCCAAAGAAGGTGGTGCCCTACGACCTTGAATTGGGCGAAGAAGCCAATGTAATCCTGCTTTCCGGACCCAACACCGGCGGCAAAACCGTGTTGATGAAATCCGCCGGATTGCTGACCCTGATGGCGCTTTCCGGCTTGCCCATTCCCGCGGACGCGGACAGCGAAATCGGCATATTCCATCAGGTTTTTGCCGATATTGGAGACGACCAAAGCATCGAAAACGCGCTCTCCACTTTTTCCTCACATCTCAGGAAAATAGCGCGTATGCTGGATTTGGCTGATGCCAACAGCCTGGTTTTGATTGACGAAATTGGCGCCGCCACCGACCCCCAACAGGGTTCCGCGCTGGCGCAGGCCATACTGGAACGCTTTACAGCTCTTGACTGCAAGGCAATCGTCACCACCCACTACACCACCCTGAAGATTTTTGCCGAAACGCATCCCAAATGCCAGAACGCCTCCATGCAATTCGACCTCAAAAACCTGCAGCCCACCTTCCGGTTTTCCACCGGTATTCCCGGCGACAGTTTTGCCATCGAAGTTGCTGCCTCGCTTGGGCTTGAGCCAAAACTTGTGGAGCGTGCCAAATCGCTCAGCGGCACCCAAAACCTGGAATTCACCGAACTGCTCAAAAAGATGCAGGAAGAAAAAAAGGAACTGGGTCGCGCCACTTACGAATATCAGCTCAAAACCCGCAATCTGGAAGCGCGCATCAAGGAATTGGAGGAACGCGATTCCAAGCTGGAAGAGGAATTGCGCCAGCGCCGCCAAAAATTTATCCGTGAGCTGCAAACCGAATTGATTGCCCAGCAAAAGCTCTATCAAAAAGAACAGGAACACCTCAAACAGCTCGATCGTGAAGAACGCAAAGCGCTTTCGGAAAGAAAATTGCATGAACTTACTGACAAGCTCCAGCAAATTCGCAGTGAACTGGCGGAAGCCGGAATTTCGGCACACAAACCCGCCCGGGGAATCAAGCCCGGTGACAGGGTTTGGCTTGCTTCCTTCGAGGCCGAGGCCAGAGTTTTGGAAATCCAGGGCGAAAACGCGAGCGTGGATATGAACGGCATCAGTTTTCGGGTTCCGACCTCCGAGCTTTTTGAAGCGGAAGATAAACCCGATGAAAAACCTCCGGTGAATGCTCCCCGCGTCACAGCCATGCCCAAAGCCAGGCTGGAGATAATGGTGAGAGGTCTCACCTTCGACGAAGCCAGGCCCATGATTGATGAATTTTTGGATGATGCTTATTTGGCGGGCTTGCACAGCCTGCGCATTATCCATGGCAAAGGCACGGGAGTATTGCGAGACAAGGTGCGTAAATATCTGAAAAAGAAAGAGATGGTGATTTCGATGGAAACCGCGCCTCCAAACGAAGGCGGCACCGGGGTCACCGTGGTGAAAATATAAAAAATGGATAAAAGCCTGATCGAAGCGGTTCGCCGCGCGAACGACATTGTGGAAGTGGTGCAAAGCTATGTGCCGCTTAAACATGTGGGTTCAAATTGGCGCGGAATCTGCCCCTTCCACAACGACACAAACCCCTCCATGTATGTGAGCCAGCCCAAGCAAATCTTCAAATGTTTTGCCTGCGGAAAGGCGGGGAACGTGTTCACCTTCGTTCAGGAATATGAAAAGCTGACCTTCATCGAAGCGCTCAAAAAACTGGCAGCGCGGGTGGGAATCAATCTCCCGGAACACGAGAGAACCAAAACCGTTTCCACCAAGCGGGAGCAGCTTCTCGTAATCTATGCCACCGCCCGGGATTTCTTTGCCCAAAACCTCTTCCAATACGGTCAAAACGCGCTCAAATATCTTCAGGAACGCTCCTTCAGCCCCGAAACCGCCAAAACTTTGGAACTGGGCTTTTCCCTCAACAGCGAAAAAGCACTGCTGAACCACCTCCTCAAGGAAGGCCACGCGGTTTCACTTTTGAAGGAAAGCGGACTTTTTGGCAATTATTCCGGAAATCTGGTGGATTTTTTCCGCGGCAGGCTGATGTTTCCCATCCACAACAACATCGGCGAAGTGATTGCCTTTGGCGGCAGGGTTTTCGAAGGTGACGCCAAGATTGCCAAATATGTAAATAGCTCCGGCACCGAACTTTACACCAAGGGAAAAGAGCTTTACGGACTCTTTAAAACCAAATATGAAATCTCCAAAGCCGGCTCCGTGCTTGTTAGCGAAGGTTATTTCGACTTTTTGCGGCTCTACGAAAACGGCTTCCTGAATTCGGTTGCCTGTTTGGGCACGGCGATGACCGAAGACCAAATCTATCTCCTATCCCGCTATTCACCAAAAGTTTACATGCTTTTCGATGGTGACGCCGCCGGGATTAGCAACGCCGTGCGCGGAGCTCTGCTCTGTCTGGGCAAAGGCCTTGAAGCGCATATAGTTGAGCTTCCTCCCAAGCACGACCCGGATAGCTTTTTGCTGGAAAAGGGCGCGGACGCTCTGCGCGAGAGAATTACCGCCGCCAAGCCCGTTTTGCGCTTTATGGCGGAAATGGAAAGTAAAACTCCCGCCAGCGATAGGATTGACCAGGCTTTGGACGCTCTGCGCTCCCTGCGTGACCCCATCAAGCGCGAACTTTTCGCCCGTGATTTGGCAGAGGCTTTTGGAATTTCCACGCGAGCCGTATTTTCAAAGCTGCGCCGCACTTCCGCCGTTTCCAAAGCCCCGGAAACCGTGGCTCCGGCTCCCATTTTGGAAGAGAATTTTGAAGAGCGCCACGTTCTGATTTTGGCACTTCAAGATGAGGACGCGTTCAATCTACTTGCCCAAACCCTATCCCCGGATTATTTTAATAACAGACTGTATCGAGAACTTTTCAAACATTTAATGGCGGAAGCGGACGCAGATTCCATTTCGGAACCCGCCACACTTTTGGATAACATTGAAAACAAGGATTTAAGGGACCTTTTGGCAGAATTTCTTTTTTCTGAACCACCCCAAGTGGAGTTCGGGAAAGCCCTGGATCAAATCAGGCTGCGCAAGCTTCAGCGCGATATGCGGGATTTGGACCGCAGAATCCAGGCAGACCCGGAGGACATCCGTCTTTTGGAGGAAAAACGAAAACTGGCATTGACCTACCGCAGCCTTTCCAGAAAGGTTGTGAGGGGTCTTTTGATATGAGGGTCCCACCCACAATAAGGAGCATGTAATGATCACTTACAACGAATGCCTGAAAAAACTGGTTGACTTGGGCAAGGATTCTGGCTACATAACTTTTAAACAAGTGAACGACATACTGCCAAACAGCCCATTTTTTCTGGATAAGGTGGATGACCTTATCTTCGACCTCAGGCAGGACGGCATTGAAATCATCGACGAGACTGAAAAAAGGCTCACCAAAGGCTCCGCTTTGGCAAAGCCGGCACCTCCCAAAAAATTCAAGTCCAAACGCTTTTACGACGACCCCGTGCGCATGTATCTGCGCGAGATGGGACGTGTTCCCCTGCTGGATCGCGAAGGCGAGGTGCGCGTTGCCCAAAAGATTGAAACATATCAGAAAATGATAAATCAAAACGTGTTCAAATCCGGCTCCACACTGCGGGAAATGTTCAACTTTCTGCATCGCTATCGCGAACGCCGCGTCCGGCTCGAACAAATCTTCAGGGTCAATATCGGCACTTGGATTGATAAAAAACAGGATACCACCATCGTCGATCAATTCCGGGACGTGCTCAAAACAAACGAGATAACCTTCGACAAGGTGGGAACCATTCTGGATAGCTGCGACTATGATGACGACGGCAACGCCAGCCGCCAGGAAGAAATCGACGCTCTCCGCAAGGAAATCATCGACCGCTTCAACGAGCTGGCTTTCAATGAAAAACTCATCAAACGCATGGTTTACCGTGTTCGCTCCCTGGTGGAACGAATCGAGGAAAGCTATACCAGCATCACCGACCTCACCCGCATCAAACGCTATACCATCGATGAAATCTGCACCTACGGGCGTCGCGCCAAAAAATCCGACGAAGATTTTGAAGAAGTTCGCCACGAAACCGGTGTTGACCCCGCGGTTTTTGTGGAAACCCTGCGTAAAATTAAAAACGCCCGCCGCAAAATCCGCCGTGTGGAACTGGAAACAAAGATGACGGGCAACGACCTCATCTTCCTGCTGCGCGAGATTGACCGCGCCGAACGCAACAAGGAAAAAGCCCAGAACGAGATGATTGAGGCCAACGTGCGCCTGGTGATTTCCATCGCCAAACGTTACAATAACCGCGGACTCGAATTTTTGGACCTCATCCAGGAAGGAAACACCGGCCTCATGCGTGCCGTGGAAAAATATGACTATCGCAAGGGCTTCAAATTTTCCACCTATGCCACCTGGTGGATTCGGCAGGCCATCACCCGCGCCATCGCAGACCAGGCCCGCACCATCCGCATTCCCGTCCACATGATTGAATCCATCAACAAAATTAACCGCACCAGCAGAAGACTTCAGCAAAAACTGGGTCGCCTGCCCTTCCCAGAGGAAATCGCCGAGGTTTTGGACATGCCTCTGGATAAGGTCAAATCCATCCTCTCCATCTCCAAGGAACCCGTTTCGCTGGATAAACCCATCGGTCACGATTCCGAAGATTCCATTTTGGGCGATTTCATCGAAGACCGCACCATCATCAGCCCCGAACGCCTGGCAGAACGTTCTCTCTTGAAAAAACAGGTGGATGAAGTTTTGAAAACGCTCACCACCCGTGAAGAACGTGTGATTCGCCTGCGTTTTGGCATCGACGATGGCTATCACCGCACCTTGGAAGAGGTTGGGAATATCTTCCAGGTCACTCGTGAACGCATCCGCCAAATCGAGGACAAAGCTCTCAAAAAACTCCGCCATCCCACCCGCGCGGCTGTCCTGCAACAGTTCATGGATAATTTTCATGTGAAATAGGGGCGAAGCCAGATAAGACCACAGCGTGGTATCTGAATGTTTATGCCGGGCTTATCATCTGCCCGGCTCTTTTTATAGGTTTCACACGTGTTTCTCAAAATTCCTCCACCAAGGCTTCATAACTCGTCACCGGGGGCAGATAACCCGCTTCCACGGCGTCTTTCACCGTGATGCAGGGCAATGCCTGTTCCGTGATTTGAGCGCGTGTGAGGGTCGCCAAATCGAG
>JAAYKA010000141.1 GCA_012522635.1 Candidatus Cloacimonadota bacterium | reverse complement strand
CGTGTGAGCCTGATTATCACAGATATGGCTGTGATGGAGGTGACCCCTGAAGGCCTGCTGCTAAAAGAAGTTAGCGAAGACTTCACGGTGGAGGATGTGGTGAAAGCAACTGAAGCTGACCTCATCATCGCCGACAACCTGAAATAAACATAAACATTTGGGATCCCGGGGCTTTTGGAAAACATCAGTCTGGGATCCCATTTCTTAAAATGGACAGAATTTTCCCGCCGGGAAAAAATGTGGTGGGCGCTCAAGCTGTGCCAAGATTGAAGATTGGCGTGAGCGCCTGTCTGTTGGGAAACAAGGTGCGCTACGATGGAGGACATAAATTGGAACCTTGGCTGCTGGAAGCCCTTGGTCTTCATGTAACTTACGTACCTGTTTGCCCGGAGGTGGAATGTGGGCTTTGTATTCCCCGTGAACCGATGGTGTTGGTTGGAGAACGGGATAATCCACGTTTGCTGACGCTAAACACCGGCATTGACCTCAGCAAGCAAATCTGGGATTGGCTGGAAAAAAGGATAACCGAGCTGGCTTGTGAAGGGCTCAGCGGTTTTGTGTTTAAAAGCAAATCCCCTTCCTGCGGTTTGCGCAATGTGGAGCTTTTTCCCCGGCTTGGTGGGACTTGCAGTAAAAATGGAACGGGTATCTTCGCAGCGGCGTTCATGAAGGCTTTTCCTCAGTTGCCCGTGATTGATGAAATCCAGTTATCCGAACGGGCAGCACGGGAAAACTTCCTGCGGGCACTCGGTTTGGATTTCTTTAAAAATAGATAAAACGGATCACCTTGCAAGCCTAAAACTGCTGAAAACTCCCGCTCGCAAAAAATCAGGGAACATAAACCTGAGTCAACGAAGAAACACAATTTTTCGCCAAATCTGGCTCTATCCGATATTAAAGTATTGACACAAAAAGCAGAGATGATTTTCTGGCGCAACCATTTTTTAAGAAGCCCATCCGTCCATAAACAGCGGATACGATAAAGGAAGCAAGTTATGCTGGAGAAATTACTTCGCAAGATATTTGGCGATAAATCCACCCGTGACCTGAACCAATACACACCACTGGTGGAAACCATCAACCGCATTTTCGCGGACCTGCACCAATATGAAGACGATCAACTGCGGGAACGGGTCACAGCCATCAAAACCGAGATCGCGGAAAAACTGCAAGGCAGCCGGGAAACCCTGACGGAATTGGAACACAAATTTCGCGAGGAAGCCGATGAGGGCGAAAGAAACCGAATAGACAACCGCATAGATGAAGCCAAAAAGCAGCTCAAAACATTGACTAAGACAACGTTGGACGAATACTTGCCCGAGGTTTTTGCGTTGGTAAAAGAAACCTGTCGCCGCATGGTGGGTCAAGAATTTGAAGTGCGTGGGCATATGCTGAAATGGAACATGGTGCCCTTCGACGTTCAGCTTATTGGCGGCATGGCCTTGCACGATGGCAAAATAGCTGAAATGGCCACTGGAGAGGGAAAAACTCTGGTTGCCACCCTGCCGCTTTTTTTGAACGCGCTGGTGGGACGCGGAGCACACTTGGTTACGGTGAATGATTACCTTGCCTCGCGTGACGCCGAATGGATGTCCCCCATCTTTAATTTTCATGGAATGCAGGTGGGCTGCATCACCACGGGCATGAGCTTTGAAGAGCGTAAGGAAGCCTATCTCTGCGACGTCACCTACGGCATGAACAGCGAATTCGGCTTCGACTACCTCCGCGATAATATGGCCGTTTCACCACAACAATTGGTGCAGCGTGATTTCTTTTTCACCATCGTGGACGAAGTGGACAGCATCCTCATCGACGAAGCCCGAACCCCGCTCATTATCAGCGGTCCCATTGCCCAAGACAAAAATTTCTATCAGGAACTGCGGCCGCGCATCAACCAACTGGTTCAAGCTCAAAACACCATGGTGCAAAAAATTTTAAGCGAAATACGCGAAGACACAAAAGAGGACAACCAGAATGCGGACCCTGACCGCTTGGCCACAAATCTACTCATCGTGCAGCGTGCCGCGCCACACAACAAAGCTTTCACCAAGCTGATGCAGGAAAACCGGCTGAAGAAAATGGTGAGCGACATCGAAGGTATCTACCTGCGTGATAAAAAGATGCACGAATTGGATGACATGCTTTTTTATGTGGTGGAAGAGCGACACAACAGCGTTGATCTCTGCGAAAAGGGGCGTGAGCTGCTTTCCCGCAGTGAGCAGGACCTCTTTTTGGTGGAAAGTCTGGATGAAGTTTTGGAGCGCGTGGACGAAGATAAAAGCCTCTCCGAAGAGGAAAAAAGCAAGCGTAAACAACTAGAAACAAACCGCTTTATGGACAAAAGCGAAAAGCTGCACAACATAAACCAACTGCTGAAAGCCTACACACTTTTTGAAAACGACAAGGAATATGTGGTAATCGACAACAAGGTGATTATCGTGGATGAATTCACGGGACGCCAGATGCCGGGACGCAGATTTTCTGATGGTCTGCATCAGGCCTTGGAAGCCAAGGAAAACGTGACCATCGAAGCCGGCACCCAAACCTTTGCCACCATTACTCTTCAAAACTATTTTCGCATGTATGAACGGCTTTCGGGCATGACCGGCACGGCAGTGACCGAAGAAGCTGAATTCATAGAGATTTACCAGCTTCCAGTGATGACCATTCCCACCAACGTCCCCATCACGCGCGTGGATCATGAAGACGTGATTTATATGACCAAGAACGAGAAATATCAAGCCCTCATGGACGAGATAATCTATTGGCACGAAAAGAAAAAGCCGGTGTTGGTGGGCACTGTGAGCGTTGAGGTTTCCGAAACCATCAGCCGCCTTTTGCGCCGGCGAAATATCCCTCACAATGTTCTCAACGCCAGGCAGCACCAGCGTGAAGCGGAAATCGTGACTTCGGCTGGAGAGCCAGGCGCGGTCACCATCGCCACAAACATGGCGGGACGCGGCACGGACATCAAACTGGGCAATGGTGTGGTCACCCAAAACACTGAAGATTATAGAGATATCGATTCCGCCGTAACGGAAGAATTTCCATACGGATTGCCATTGGATGGCTTGCACGTGATTGGCAGCGAACGCCACGAAAGCCGTCGCATCGACCGCCAGCTTCGAGGCCGCGCGGGACGCCAGGGCGACCCCGGCACCTCCAGATTTTTCCTTTCCCTGGAAGACGATCTGATGCGCCTTTTCGGCGGGGATCGCATCGCGCCCATGATGATGAAGATGGGTCTGCAGCCAGGTGACGCCATTCGCCATCCCTGGATGACCAAAACGGTGGAACGCGCTCAAAAACGGGTGGAAGAACACAACTTCGAAATCCGCAAAAACCTGATTAAATATGACGAAGTGATGAACCAACAGCGGGAGGTGATTTATTCCTACCGCCGCAGCGTCCTAAAAGGCTATTCACTGAAACGCGAGGTGCAGGAAATGGTGTCTGAAACCGTCTCGGCAGTGGTGGCGGAACACACTCCTCCCGGAACTTATTCCGATGAGTGGGACCTTAAAAAACTGGCTGGCTGGTTCCGCACAAATCTGAACGTGGGCATTAACCCCGACGAGCTTGATAGCGGCCATCTCAACCAGGTACTGTTGGAAACCACGCTGCAAGAGCTGGTTATGCAGGCTTATGAAAAAAAGGAAAATCAGGTTGGCGAAGAGGCCATGCGCGATATTGAACGCCGCAGCATGCTGGAAGTCGTTGATGATCAATGGCGTGACCACCTTCATGAAATGGACCTCCTCAAAGAAAGTGTTCACCTGCGTTCCTACGCTCAAAAAGACCCTCTGATTGAATACAAACGTGAAAGCTTCGAGCTTTTTGAAAACCTGATCACCCGCATCCAGGAAAACGTGACCCGTAAAGTTTTCACCACCTACATACTTTCCCAGGAACAGATGGAGAGCATGTTGAAAAGCGCCAAGCTCCAACACGAAGATATGAGCGCTTTCATTCATGGACAGACCCTGGAGGTTTCCCAGCAAAACGTCAGCGAACCACCTCAATTTTCAGGGCCTTACCAGCCTGAAGCGAAACAGCGTCCCGTTCACAGCGCCCCCCAGGTGGGACGCAACGACCCCTGCCCCTGTGGAAGTGGAAAAAAATATAAAAAATGTTGCGGACGCTTGTCCGACCCTGAATAAATCGAGTTAAAGGAACATAAATGAACAAAGCCCTGATCATTGTGGAATCATTTGCCAAAGCAGGCACCATAAACAAAATCCTGGGCGGAAAATATTCCGTCAAAGCCTCGATTGGGCACATCCGAGACCTGCCCAAAAACACGATGGGCGTGGATGTTGAACATAATTTCAGCCCCGTTTACGAGATTGATAAAAAGAAAAGTAAGACGGTGGCCGATTTGCGAACTGCCGCCAAAGGTGCGGAAGAGATTTTCCTGGCCAGTGACCCCGACCGCGAAGGTGAAGCCATCGCCTGGCACCTCAGCAAGGTTTTGGAAAAAGAAATCGCGGGCAAAAAAGTGCATCGTATTGTGTTCAACGAAATCACCTCCAAAGCGGTAAAAGCCGCCATGGAGCAGCCCGGTGATGTTGATATGGCAAAGGTGGACGCCCAGCAGGCGCGCCGCGTTTTGGACCGTATCGTGGGTTACACTGTATCCCCACTTTTGTGGAAAGTGATAGCCAAAGACCTCAGCGCGGGACGCGTTCAATCCGTGGCTTTGCGCCTCATTTGCGAGCGTGAGGAAGAAATCGAAGCCTTTGTGCCTCGGGAATTTTGGAAGCTCGAAGCAAGTTTTTGGCGGGACGCGCTGCCACCCTTCAAGGCCAGTTTGGAAAAATGGCAGGGCAAGAAATTTGAAATCCCTGACGAAAAAACGGGCATTGAAATTTCCGAGACCATCAAAAACGCCGATGCCACCCTCGGTGAAATAAAGCGTACACTGCGTGACTTACAGCCACCGCCTCCATTCATCACCAGCACCCTGCAACAGGAAGCCTCAAAAATCCTGAATTTTTCCTCGGAACGCACCATGGCGATTGCCCAGGAACTGTATGAAGGGATTGAACTTAAAGGTGAAACCACGGGACTCATCACCTACATGCGTACCGACAGCGTGCGCGTTGCCCCGGAAGCGGTTGAAAACTGCCGCACTCTGGTGAAAGAACGTTTTGGCGAGCAGGATATTGTTCCCAACCCCCGTTTTTTCAAGACCAAAAAATCCGCCCAAGACGCCCACGAAGCAATCAGACCCACCGACGCTTTCCGCACCCCGGAAAGCATTGCCGCCCAGCTCAGCAAAGAACAATTAAAGCTCTACACCCTAATCTGGCAACGCTTTGTGGCCACCCAGATGAAGCCTGCCAAGCTGGAAAACACTTCGGCAAAAATTGGTTTGGGAGAAGCCGTTTTTGCGGCCACGGGAAACAGAGTGGTGGAGCAAGGCTTCATGAAAGCCTGGGCTCACGTCTATTATGTGGAAGGCGCCCAGATTCACGCGGATTACACCAAAAACGACGCTTTGGAACACGATGCCATCAAACGTTCCCAACATTTCACAAAGCCGCCCGCCCGCTACACAGAAGCCTCGCTGATCAAGCTTTTGGAGGCTCAGGGCATCGGTCGTCCCTCCACCTATTCCAGCATCATCAGCACCATTCGCAAGCGGGACTATGTTAAAATTCAGAAAAAAGTATTCTTCCCCACCGATTTGGGAAAAAATGTTAACAGCTTTCTGGTGAAGAATTTTGATGCTATTTTCAATGTCAGCTTCACAGCGGAAATGGAAGACAGGCTGGATCAGATTGAAGAAAAACAATCGGTTTGGTACGAAACGGTCAAGTTATATTACGATGAACTGATGAAATTTGTGGCTGACGTGGACCTTAAAAAGGAAAAGAAGGCTTTTACGGAAGAAACCGACATCACTTGCGATGTTTGTGGCGAAGGAAAAATGGTGGTCAAGCGTTCCAGAAATGGAGAATTTTTGGGCTGTAACCGCTTTCCTGAATGCAGAAACATCAAAAACTTCAGCAGAACCGAAGATGGCAAAATCGAAATCCTGATGCCCAAGGTTCTGGAAGAAAAATGCCCGCAATGCGGCAGCGCCTTGATTGTCCGCTCTGGCAGATATGGCGAATTCACCGCCTGCAGCAACTATCCCAAATGCAAATACATCAAAAAAGAAACCACGGGCGTCGCCTGTCCTGAATGTGGAAAAGGCGAACTGGCGCAACGCAAAAATAAGAGGGGTAACCTCTTCTATTCTTGCACCCGCTATCCTGAATGCAAGTATCTCACAAATAAAAAACCTCTGCCCATCGCCTGCCCAAATTGTGGTAATCCCTATATTGAAGAGCATTATTCGAAGGAAAGAGGCAGCTACAAGAAATGCCCAAAATGTAACACAGAGATGGAATAAGCCACCTTCACGGTATTTTAGGAGACCGCAAAACCGTCAGATGGCTTGAAAACACCGATGTTTCATAACGATACTATCGCAAAACGGCTGAAGATTACGGCGCTAATGGCGCTGTTTTTCCTCAGCCTTTTCGCTCACTTATTCGCCCAGGAACTGGATTCCAAAGCTTTGGGCCGGGAGTTGGAAAAGCTGATGAGCTCAAAGCTTGTGGGAGGAGCCGAAGTGGCTGTGGCATTTTACAATCCAGCCACCTGCGGTCTGGTTTGGGGACACAAAAATGAACAGGGCATGATTCCCGCCTCCCTGCAAAAGCTCTACACCGGCATCGGAGCCTTGGAAACACTGGGTCCCCAATATCAATTCACGACGAAAATCGGCTCGCGGGGCGAAATCGTGGATGGCGTTTTGAAGGGAGATCTCATTGTTGTGGGCGGAGGTGACCCAAGCTGGATGGAAGATTTCTATCCCAAGGGTCCGCATCAGGTTTTTGAAGCTTGGGCGGATTCGTTGCGCGCTCTGGGAATCCGTAAAATTGAGGGGAATCTGATTGGAAATATCAGCCTGTTCCCCACCCTGGAAAAACATCCGCTTTGGGAAAAACACAACCTCCACTATGGATTTTCTCCGGGAGTAGGCGCACTCTGCTTCAATGAAAACAAAGTTCGTTTCGAGCTGGAAGGGGCGGCAAAAGCTGGACAAAAAGCATCCGCAACACCCAGCTATAACTATAAATTCCTGAAGGTGGACAATCGAATTGAGACGGTTTCGGAAAACGGCGCGGCTGGCATCTGGCTCAAGCTGTCTGAAGATGGCAGCACCGTGACCTTGCATGGAAAACTGGGAACAAATACCAAGCAGAAACTGACCGCGGCAGTGCGCAACCCTCCACTTTTCACGATGACCATCCTACACGATACTTTCCGCAAAAAAGGAATTACCATCACAGGGAAAATTTTACTGGAAGATGGCACTTCAAACAACTTTACGCCTCTTTTTAGCCACAAATCCCCCAGCCTGGCGGAAATTTTGGCGGTAATGCAGAAATACAGCTCGAATATGTTGGCAGAACAAATGTTAAGCCACATCGGCCCAGGGGCGCAAAATGGCGTCACAAAACTGATGGAACTGATGGCTAAAAGCTGCATTGGCGGTGAGTTCCATGTTGTGGACGGCTCTGGATTATCGCGTCAAAATCTTTGCTCGGCCTCGAATTTGGGGTTGGCACTTTGTTTGGCGCGACATCAGGAGTGGTTTGATTTCTTTTTACAATCTCTTGCCACCCCCGGTGAAATAGGAACCTTGAAGAGGCGGTTTCCTGACCTCAAAGAAAAATCCGTCCTTTTTGGAAAAACCGGAAGCCTGCGCGATGTCAGCAACCTGGCTGGATATTTACGTGCCGGAGATGACCAGCTTTACGTTTTCGTGATTATGTGCAACAAAGTCAACAACGTGGCAAACGCCAGAAAGTGGCAGGAAAACGTTTGTAATCTTCTGCTGAAATACAACGGCAGATAAGCTCGAAATTTTTGGGCTCTCTCTTGCCCCCTTATGTCTCCCTTATGTTTCAAAAGATAAACATAAGGTACACATAGACTTAGGGCTTTGTGCCCTCATAATCAGCAGACTCGTTCTTATAATAATGAGCGAGATTTTTCCTTAGCGGCGTGAAATACGACTAATCAAGGACTGAGTTCAAAACCGATGTTCAGGCAAAGAGATACAGCTCTTTCCTTTGAAAAGTGAAAAAGTAATTGTTCTACTTAACTTCCACCTCTTCCAGGGCCCCTTCGTTCTGTAGGAACCATTTTTGCCCCTTGGGAGTCTCAAGCAGCATAAAGTAATATGAATACTGATAAAATGAATCGGCAGACGGGGCTTTCAAATCTGTGTACACCACCACTCCGTTACCGTTTTGCTCCCATCCCAAGATTTCCATGGGATTGGGATTGTATTTTTTGATTGCTTTCTCAAATGCCTCAATCGGAGGCTTTTGGACCACTTCATCTTTCTTCATCTGCCAGGTCAAATAGGTCGAAAAGCCGAGCATTATCAAAATCAATAACAGCACAATGGCGTTGAACGCTTTCATTTTTCCTCCCAAGCGGCTGTTCATCAGACAGCTCGCTTTGTCTTTTTTGAATTAGATTTTTACGCTGACGTTAATATTTCTGAAGCGTGCCGGGGCCACCCCGTGTGAAAGCTGCATCACTTGGCCGGGTTCACCCTTGCCGCAGTGGAAGGTGCTGTGGTATCCCCATTCCTCGGGTCCACAAACGCGGTCGCAGGCGTTCCAGAAATCTTTGGTTATGCCAAAATAGGTTGGTTCTTTAACGATGCCGATGATTTTGCCGTTTTTGATGCGATAGCCGATTTCGGTGGTGAACTGGAAGTTGTTGCGGTTGTCGTCGATACTCCAAGTCTTTGTAAAATCAAGCAAATATCCGTGTTCCGTTTCGGCAATGAGCTCATCCAGGCTGCCTTTTCCAGGAGCCAGGCAGAAATTTGTCATGCGCACCAGCGGAAAATCATCTGCGAAAGACGCTTTCATGTTTGCGGAGGGTTCCAATCCCAGCAGGTGAGCAATGTGACGCGAGGTTTGCTGGTTCACCAATATGCCATCTTTGATGATGTCCATTTTCTTTCCAGGCACACCTTCGTCGTCCACCGGATGAAAACCCAATCCAGCGGGGTCGGTGCTGTCGCTGAAGATATTCACCACTGGCGAGCCATATTGGAAGGAACCAATCATTTCGGGTTTGACGAAGGTTTTCCCGGCATAGGAAATCTCCATGCCGAAGATGCGATCTGCCTCGGTGGCGTGTCCCACGGATTCATGCAACTGCAATGCCAGGTGTCCATTGCCGATGATAATGTCCGCTTTTTCCTCTTCAATCACGGGCGCTGAAAGCAAATCAGTCGCTTCCTTGATGATGCGCTGAGTGTTTTCCGTGAATTTTTGTTGATGAAAAAGCTCGAAGCCACTGCGACCCGCGCTCATGTGTCCAGGCCAGGTTCGGGATTGTATCTGTCCGCCATCCGCAGCCACCACCTCCATCATGGGAAGAGTATTGTAAAATACTGTGTGGGAATAGGTTCCTTCGCTATTGGCATAGTATTTTTCCTGGCGCATGAATTGTCCCATAACCGTGGAATGCACAATCTTTCCCTGAGGTTTGATGGCTTCAGCCAATTTGCCTAAAAACTCGGTTTTCTCCTCTTTGGGCATGGCAAACGGGTCGATTTCGGGCTTGTGGATATATTCCGCCTCCAGAGCGGGAAGCGCGGGAAACTCCACCTTGCTACGCAAAAAATGGCTTCCCTGACGGGCATTTGAGACGGCTTGCTGGATGAGACGCTCCACTGAGGCTGGACTCAGGTCACGAGAGCCGGCAAAGCCCCAGCATCCATTCACCAAAACTCTGATGCCGATGGCCGGCGCGTCCATATTGCTGCCAAAGCCGCGCAGGAATCCGTTCATAAAATAAATGCTTTCCCAGTCCGTGTTGGTGATGCGCACATCCGCGAAGCTTACTTCCGGGAGGGAGAGTTTTGCAATTGTTTGTTTTACAAGATGTTCCATGTGGTCCTCCTAAATGGTTTTGGTGGAAGAGCTGATGTTGAAATCGCGGACCAAGGCGTGGGGCGCCTTCACGGTTTCGATATCGAAGCTGTCGTAGTTTTCTGAAAAAGGAATGGTCTGGCAGCGGTTTTCAAGTTCGATCACGTTGTTCAAGATGCGTTCGATGCGCTCGGTGAAACGAAGATTGTTTACCACTTTGCTGATTTTTCCATCCTCGATGAGGAAGGTGCCGTCTCGAGTGAGTCCCGTCAGCGATGTTTCACGCGGGTTGATGAAGTTCATATAGTGCAGGCTGGATATATAGAGCCCGCGCTTCACGCCGCCAATCATCTCGTCCAAAGTTTTGTTTCCGGGAGCAATCTTCAGACAGGAAGCCGTGTTGCCATTTTTCGGAAGCCCGGTTTTGTGGGCGTAATAGTTATCACACATAAAGTTGCGGAACACTCCGTTTTCTATCAAAGGCAGGCGGCGGTAGATGTGACCGTTGGAGCCATAATCCGCACGGATCATTTCCGGATCGCCAGGATCGTCGGTGATGCTAATATGCTCGGGGAAAACCTGCTTGCCCTGTTTTCCTTCAAAAAAGCTGCTGCTTTGGTCCAGCGCGTGTGCATTCATTCCCCAGCTTAGGTTTTGAACAAATTCCGCCACACAGCGGGGAGCCAAAATGACGTCGTAATAGCCTGGCTCCACGTCGATTATTTCGCCGGCGCCATTCTTTACGCGGCGCAGAAGGCTCGTCAAGAAAGCGGTTTCATCCAGCAAACTTGCGTCTTCGCCACCAAAGGTTTCCAGGACTGTTACTTGGTTGGAATTTCTAACCGCTTTCACTTCCAGATAGATGGGCGAGCTTTCGCTGCTTTTATCCATGCCGTTGCTGTTTACGATGCGATATTTTTGGTGGTTGCAGATGAAGGTGCCAAAGATATCAAATCCATGAGTTGCCACAGCGTCTGCAATTTTCGACAATATGCCCACTTTTTTGTCCAAGCTCAAGGCTTCGATGTTGTTCGTCACAGCGCGGGGTTCAGCGAGGCTCAGGTCGTTTTCGATATCCACAAAATCGGGGTCTTCGGGCAATTTGTCGATTACGTTTAATGCGTCCTTCACGGCAGCGTCAATCTGCTCGCGGCGTGGGTTGTCCAATTGAAAACTGAAGCTTTTTTTGCCCTTGTAAAGTGTCGCGGAGAGCACGATGTTGTCTTTGGAAATGTTGTAGTTTGTCTGGCTGTGGTAAAAACGGAGAAAATCCGTTGACCAAAACTTTTCAACCAACTCATATTGAAGTTCCGGATGGCCATCCAGAATGTTTTTCAAATAGTCGAGGTTGTTCATATATCCTCCTTGAATTCAGGAAATTAGATCCAGGTTGTGGAATTGTGGCGGCGTTTGGGGTTTGTGCTGCGATGCAAAAAAGCTCCTGTCGCGGGCGCAACTTTGCCTTTATGGACCACAGATTCTCCTCGAAGATAAACCGAGACGATGGCTCCTTCCAGTTCGTGCTGGCTGCCGTCTGGAGCCTTGAAATCGGTGCTTCCGGTGGGGTCGTAAACCACAAAATCGGCATCCGAGCCCACCGCGATGCTCCCTTTTTCGGGATAGATGCCCAGGCGCTTGGCTGCATTTTCGCTGGTCATTTTAATCACTGTTGCCAATGGTATTTTGCGTTTTTTCCAAAGTTCAGAAAGCGCCCACAGGTAGGAAAAAGGCAAAAGAGACTCTGGCGCACCTTGGAAGGCGGGGCTCAAATCAACCTTTGGCTCAGCACTTTCCACATTGTTTGAAAGCATGTATATCTTATTGGTACGCAACAAGATGAAAAACTGGTTCTCCGGCCCTTCCAAGTCCACTTCATACCCAAAGTCGATGTCGGAAAAATGCTTCATCAAATCTGCGAGACACAGAGAAAAAGAAATATCTGAGCGTTTGGAAATACTGTTGATGAATTCCACCGTCTCAAAAGATGAAACTCTGGGAATGTGGATGGGGTTTTCCTGCATGCGCCGCAGAAGCTTTCTGATCGCATCGCCTTGGGATGCAAAACTGAAGCCGGAATGTGACTCAACATCGAAACCTTGAAAAGAAAAAGCGGTGTCGCTTCCGTAGATATCCAAAAAAAGATCCATGATCTCGGTGAAATCCAGGGCTGTGAGCTCTGGATTCGGGGAAGGATTCATCAACGCGATGCCGACTATTCCATTGCCCCAAAGCTCCTGAGCCGCCTCGGCATGATAGGGATAATCATCGATATCCACATTGCCCCACAAGGCCATGTCCACAAAAGAGTTGGCCTTGATAACTTTTTTCTTCGCGCTCAGTGCATCGGTGCTGGTGATGGGTTTGGGATCCAGATAGCTGAGTTCGGCGAGGCTGGTCCAACCACCTTTGATAGCGGCTTTGCTCACTCGGGCGATGGTCTTGGCGGGGTCTTTTTCCCGAATAATGTGGCTGTGGGCATCCACCGCACCTGGCAGAAGGATCATCCCCTTGAGATCGATAACTTGACTAACCTCTTCAGATTCGATGGGATCGGGTGATATTTTCAGGATTTTGTCTTCAAAAAGGACATTCACCCTTTTCAAGGCTGCCGATGAGGTGGGCAAAGAGACATTCGTAAATAGTTTCATAATGTTCCAGTGTTTTGCGTGGTCGCTTTTTTACGGCTTAAACGCATGACTGTCTTGCAAAATAAGCGACTACGCTGCCGGGGATTGATATTGAGGTCTGCAAAAAACCATTTTTCCCCAAACTGTTGTTATCATTTTATAACTCTCAAAATCTGTCAAGCTTTTGCTGCTGGCCTGGTCTGTTTTTCATAAAATGCCAACTGAATGTCCCCACTGACACAAGCTCTCACCGAACGAAAAAAGAAAAAAGCCCCGGCTTGGCAGGGCTTTAACACTGTAAAATAGTCGGACTCAGTTCATTTCAAAATGAGAGTCTTTTTGGTGGACGTGTAGCGACCCTCGGTGACGACGATATAATAGTCACCAGCAGGAACGTAATTGCCAAAATCGTCGATTCGATCCCATTGGATTTTGAAATAGTGTTCGGAAGTGCCGGAATACAAGCTTTTGATAACGTCGCCAAAACCATTTTGGATGCTGATTTGAACTGGGATTTGTTTGTTGAAAACAAAGCTGATATCCGTGTGTCTCTCCATTGGGTTTGGGATTGCCTGTATTTCTTTAAGCGCTTCCCCCTCTTTCGCAAAGAGGACCCCCAGCATCATAATGCCGAGCAGTCCCAAGATCAAAGCTGCCTTTTTCATGTTAAAAACTCCTATCACGTAATGCTTTAACTTTATGCAATATTCGTTCCCAAACTTGTTCAAACGCTTTGCGATGCCAAGATAATCGCCCCGAAAACTCCAGCCCGGTTACCTTCCAAGGCTTTTTCCAAGGCAGTCTTTCCTGCGTTCTGTGCGGGCATGTACGCTTTCGCGACTTTGGCAAGCTCTTCAAATGGATAAAGCCCACCGTCCATGGCACCGCCTCCCAAGACCACAACATCCGGATCCAGAATCACAACCAAATCGCTGATGGCACGCGCCAGCGTTTGCAGCCCTTCCTGAATGAGCGTTTGGGCTTCAGGTCTGTTTTGGCTAAAATCCAGCAGCTCGCGTAATCCACTGTCAGCTGGCACAAACTCGCTCGCCCCTTGCAGATTGCGGAACCGCCGTTTGAGCCCCTCCACAGAAGCGTAAGCTTCCAAACATCCTTTTCTGCCACAAAAGCAGGCTTCACCATTCGCAAAACTGATGGTGTGCCCCAATTCCATCGCAAAGCCATGCGCACCACGGTGGATTTTTCCGTCAATCACATACCCGCAACCAATGCCGCTGCCCACGGTGATACCGGCTACTTTTTTGTCTATCCCACGCAGCCAGGCTTCCGCCAGACACATCACATTCGCGTCATTGTCATAAAAAACGGGGAGATTCAAGCTTTTGGGAATCAGTTCGCGGGGGTCAAAATCGGTCAAAAAAGGAAGGTTGGGATTAATTCCAACCAGCTTTGAAGCTTGAAGATCAATCGTGCCCGGGGTGCCGATGCCCACCGCGTTAATCTTCTCCCAGCCAACCGTTTGCGCGCACTCATCCAAAATGAGGGCAATGCTTTGCCTAAATCCAGAAAGGGATTTTTCCGTGTGATGGATGGACCCAAAATACTGTAAACCGCATTTACAGTTGCCCCAGCCATATTTGATGCTGGAGCCGCCAATATCCAGTCCAAGCTGCAATGTATCGTGTATTGACATAATAATCCATGGGGTGGGGTGGGTGAGGGGACTCGAACCCCCAACGCCCGGAACCACAATCCGGTGCTCTGCCATTGAACTACACCCACCACGCAAAGGATCGATGTATCGAATCTGAGGTTAAATCTGGCACGCCAGAAGGGATTCGAACCCCTGACCCGCAGCTTAGAAGGCTGCTGCTCTATCCAACTGAGCTACTGGCGCCAAAAAAGAACTGGTAGCGGCGCAGGGACTTGAACCCCGGACCTGCGGATTATGATTCCGACGCTCTAACCAACTGAGCTACACCGCCACAGGCGTTCTTAATTTATTGCAAAAGCCGGCGACTAGCGCCGGAAAAAATGGTAGCGAGGGAAGGATTCGAACCTTCGACCTTCGGGTTATGAGCCCGACGAGCTACCAGCTGCTCCACCTCGCGTCAGGTAAAAACCATAAAAAAGGATATCGCTCAGCTGTCAAGACCTTTTTTGCGACGGTTAAAAATCCAGCCAATGGAAGAGGTCTTGGCTAAGCTCGATTTTTGTTTTGACTGCTAAAGTTTCAGGTCTGCTGCACTGACTTCCCAACGGCCTAAGTCGTGATTCAACAGCAGAATACCATTCTTTTTCTTAAGCTGAGAAAAGATGTATTTCTTTGCCTCGAACGTGTCTTCCCGGCAAACGTCGTATGCGGAAGTAACCGCCACTGAGGTGTGAAACAGCGTGGGAATGATATCCGCGGCATAGATGAAAAAGCCTTGGCTGCTGTCGATCTCCACAATCTGACTGCCAACAGTGTGACCCCCGGTTTTCACCAAAGTAACGCCCGGCGCAATCTCCACCCTACCATCGATAAGTTCTTGTTTTCTTTGATGTTCCAACAAGCCCAACTGCCACTCAAAATTGTATGCAGCACGGTTGAGCAAGTCAGGATTTTTGGCTGTTTCCCATTCTGTTTTTTGTATCCAGTGCCGCGCTTTGGGAAAAGTGAGCAGGTATTCAGCGCCAAAACCTGTGATGATACCGCCGGCATGGTCAAAATGCAGGTGAGTGAGCACCACATCCGTGATGTCCCGGTCGCGCAAGCCAATTTCCGCCAAAGACGCGGGCAACATGAATTCCGAGGGACGGTAGATATCCCGTTGTTTTTCGCTAAGCCGATTACCCAACCCCGTGTCCACCAAGATATTGCGTTCTTCGCATTTTATCAACAGCAGGTTTAGAGCCAGGTTTTTGCGGTGGCGTTCATCGGTTTGAACTTTTTTACCCCAGATGGCGCGAGGTAAAACGCCCAGCATGGCGCCGCCATCTGTCCAATAATTTCCTGCGTCAACACGATGGATGCTGACTTTGGGATTCATTCGGAGCTCCCGGTCTTGCGTTTGAAACGTGGTTTGCGAGGCTGTCCTTTTTTTTGTGGAGCAGGCTCTTTTTCAGGCCGAGCCCTGACGGTTGGTTTGGGGGACGCTTTTTGTTTTTGTGTTTGTTGGCCATGTTGTTTTTTGGCTTGGGAAAGAACTTCGCTTTCTTTTTGCTTGGCAGAAAAAATCACTATGCGCTTCATTTCGCCTTCCCCGATGGTGAGGGTGCGCAGAGTTTTATCTTGTTCCACGTGGCGATGAATGATCCTGCGCTCGCTCGGGTTCAGGGGCTCCAGTGTCTGGGGTTTGCCCGTTTCGCGTACTTTTTTAATGACGGGTTTGAATTGTCCCAAAAATTGGGCTTCGCGACGCTGGCGATAGCCATCCACATCCAGATAGATGCGATCAAGACCGCGGTCGTTTTCAAATATGCGGTTGATCAGATATTGCAAGTTTTCAAGCATGTAGCCGTTTTTTCCAATCAGGAGGCCTGAATCCTGGCTGCCCTTGATTTCCAAAAAAGCGGTTTTTCCCTTGGTCCGAAAATCCACAACTTCATATTGAATGCCCATTTTCATGAGTAATTGGGACAGGAAATTGGCAGCACGCTCACCAAGTTCGGGCAGCTCAAAACGTACCACTGCTGTTTTATTTGAAAAAAGGCCAAAGAAGCCTTTGGAGGGTTTTTTGATAATCTTATAATTAAGTTCCCAGTCCCGGATTTTGTGTTCGCCGCGGAAGTCGGCAATGATTTGTTCGATATTGCTTCCGGTTTTTTCGATTGATGCCATTTAAATTTGTTCCTTTTGTTTGAGGCGTTTTTGAGTGTAGAATTGATGTGCTACGCTGAGCATGTTGAAAACAGTGTAGTAGAGTACCAGCCCGGATGGCAATCCACGGAAGATGAAGAAAAGCATGATGGGCATAACCCAGGTCATCATGCGAGTGCTTTGCTGCATGGCCTGTTGTTTTTCGTCCATTTTTTCCAACGCCTCTTTGGAAGGACGTGTCATCAGGCTTTGCAGAATCATGAAGCCGGCCATAATGATGGGCAAAATCATCAAGGAATCCGGCTCGGAAAGGTCTTTCAGCCAAAAAACGAACTTTGCGTTGCGCATGTCCAAAGTATAGCGTAAAACGTTGTAAAGAGCTATGAAGATGGGCATTTGCAAAAGCAGTGGTAAGCAGCCGGACATCGGGCTGGTGCCGGCTTCCTTATAAAGCGCTGAAAGTTCTTCCTGCATCCTTTTGGGGTCATTTTTGTGTTTGGTTTGGATTTCCTGCACCTTTGGCTGGATTCTCTGCATCTTGAGGTTTGCGTCCATGCTTTTTTTGGTGAGTGGATGGGTGATGAGCTTCAGTAAAAACGCGAAGATGATGATCACCACACCATAGTTTGGAATGAAGCGGTGCAGGGTTTGCAGTAGCCAGGCGATACCGTTTGCCAACCAGCGCAGCCAGCCCGGGCCGCGCTCAGGAATCTGCTCCAGCCGGTTCGGATAGCTGTGCATCAATTCATAATCCGCAGGACCGGCATAAATCGTGAAGCTTTGCTTCCATTTTTGTGAAGCTGTGCCGTCTCTCGAATCCATCACAATGGCAGGATTTCCTGTGTCTTTGGCCAAACTTGCACTATAATTCCGTAGCAGCGGTGTACCTGTTTCCATGATGGCCAAAGTGAAATATTTTGTGCGCAACGCAGCCCATTTAAATGAATTGAGGGCTCCTTCAGAATGTTTCTTTTTGATGTCTGGCAACTTGATTTTCTGGGGCGCGTTCTCAGTGTAAAGGATTAATTTATAATCCTGATTTTTAACATTGGCTCGCACCTTTTCGCTGTCCGCTATACCTGCGGAAAAGTCGTGCTCGATTCCGTAAACGGGATCCGGGCTGTCCACTTCGATATCCAGCAAGATGCCATATTTCTCGTCCAGACGATAGCTTTTTTTCACCAGTGGGGCGCCCTCGTCGCCAAGCCAAAATGTGACAACTTTATCATCACTTTGATCGACGTGCCATTTCAGCTGGCGCAGATCATGAGGTGCTGTGGCGCGATGGTTCAAAAGCAAGGTTCCTGCAATGTCTTCGCCTTTCGGAACCAAATCAACAGGCGTGGTCTTGTCTGCCCATTTGAATTTCTTCAATTCAATTGAGCTGATCGCAGCACCCTGGTTTGTGAGGGTCACCTTGAAATTTTTGTTTTCCAAAACTGAGGTTTGGAGGCTGTCTGTTCCACTGAAACTCCCGTCCCCCAAATTTTCCTGGAGCACCAGGGGTTGCTGCAGACTGTCCGCGGCACTTTCAATTGTGTCTGCCGGGGCGTCCTGTTGGGCTACGGGCTTGGGTTTTGGGGCAAAATAGGTGCTCCACACAAAAAATAGAATGACCACGATGAACATTGCGAAAAAGGTTCGTTTATCCACATTTTCTCCTTAGGGAAGCGGATCGTACCCGCCCTTGCAAAATGGATTGCAGCGCAAAATACGCCAGGCGGTGAGGCCAAAGGCCTTGAAAAAGTTGTATTTGCGAAAAGCCTGACGCCCATATTCACTGCAACTGGGCTCAAAACGGCAAACGCTTGGTAAAATGGGCGACACCACTTTTTTATAAAGATTTATGATGCCGATAAACAAAAGATTCGGCAGACGGAAAACCTGAATCAAGCACTTTGAACCAGTTGCACTGCAACGCTGTCCAGTTCTTCGCACAGTTCCTTCCAAGCTAAACCACCAGCCCCCGGACGGGCAATGAGATTAACTTTAAAACCAAGTGGCAGGGCCTGGGAACGTAGCTGCATCCATGCTTTAATCCTGCGTTTGAGCAGGTTTCGAACATGCGCTTTGCCGATCTTTTTTCCGATGGTGATGCCCAGGGCAAATTCGCAGGGTGAATACAGCACCACGGCATAGAAATGGTCGCTCCGCAAAAACTTGTCGGGAGAACCGAACTCAAGGTATTCACTGTGCTTCGTTATCCTACGAAGCATGGCTCACACGCTGAGGTTCTTTCTCCCTTTGGCGCGACGACGAGCCAGCACTTTGCGACCGTTATGTGTCGCCATGCGGCTGCGAAAACCGTGGGTGTTTTTACGGGAACGGTTTGAAGGTTGATAAGTCCTTTTCATGTATCTAACTCCTTAAAGATTAAAGTTTTTCAATGGAATAAACCATTATTTTCGAACGTGGCGAGATGTCAAGCGGAAAAGCTGATTTAGCGCCGCACCTTGCATTGATCGTTTCAGTTCGTTTTCCATATAAACCTCAAAAAATGTCACTCATGGCTTCGCAATACTCCATCTTCGTGGCTATGAAAACTAATATCCAAAATGGACAAGCTCGGCTGATTTTATTCTTGGAACAAAATATGCATATTAACAAACCCCCAAATAAGCAGAACACTTTGGCTTGTTTTGGGCTTTATATAGAATCACAATAAACAGGACATAAAATCATGCCCCACAAAAAAATAGTCATGTTTTCCCTGGCTCTGTTTGCTCTTTCAACCCTCTTTGCGGCACCACTGAGATTCGTGGAAGTGGATGCTGTCCAGCCTGATGGACAAAAGATTGAGCTCTACGCCAGTGGCGACGAATTCCACAATTGGCTGCACGACGTGGACAATTTCACCGTTGTGCAAAATGATGAAGGATACTACGTTTATGCTGTCCGCGCTGGTGAGGGTCTGGCTCCCAGTTCTTGGGTTGTTGGCAGCCATCAACCCTCACAAAAAGGACTCGAACCCGGCATCAACCTTTCCCAAAAGCTGATCTCTCAAAAATATGAACGTCTGGCACATATCCGGGACTATAGCAACGCGCGTTCACCTCATTTTGGAGATTTTAATAATCTGGTCGTCTTCATCAAATTTGCCGATGATCCAGATTTTACAACCGATATAGCCAACTATGTTGAGATCTTCAACAACCCCACCGGAGACTCCATGAAACGCTATTTTCATGAAGCCTCGTACGGGCAATTGGATGTGAATTCCAGTTTCTACCCCATTCCAGATGGAAACACAATCCTCTGTTATACAGATATTTATCCACGCAGTTATTTCAAAAAATACAGCCCGTCCAATCCGGATGGCTACCAAGACGATTGGGATCGTACGGACAGGGAACAGGAAATGTTGAAACGCGCCGTGATTGCCATCGAACCGGAAATACCGACCAATCTGGTGATTGATGGCGATGGCGACGGCTTTGTGGATAACACCTGTTTCATCATCAAGGGCAGCCCTGAAGGCTGGGCAGACTTGCTTTGGCCTCATCGCTGGGTGCTTTACGCGGTTGAAGCACACATTCACGGCAAAAGAGTGTGGGATTTTAACTTCCAACTGGAAACCAGCACCCTCAGCAGCGGCGCCAGCGTGCTTTCACACGAGATGTTCCACAGCCTGAGCGCGCCCGATTTATATCGATATGAAGACAGCACCATCGACCCCATCGGCTCCTGGGACATCATGTGCTCGAATCTTAACCCACCTCAACACATGAGCGTTTGGATGAAATATAAATATGGGCAATGGATTCAAGAGATTCCGCAGATCACAGAATCGGGCACCTACACGCTTTCACCCGTGGCGGCTTCTTCCACAAACAATATCTATCGTATTCCCAGTTGGAAAAACGGAGAATACTATCTTCTGGAATATCGTCGCGGCTCTGGAAATTATGACCACAACCTGCCAGGAAGCGGGCTGCTGGTTTATCGTCTGGATCCCTCAATCGATGGCAATGCCTCTGGCCCACCGGACGAACTATATATTTACCGTCCAAACGCAAACAACACAACCTCAAATGGAAGCCTGTCCCAAGCAGCGTTTTCCCTGCAAAGCGGGCGCACAAAAATAAATGAAACCACCATTCCCAGCGGCTTCACCAGCAATAACGGGGCTGGTGGACTCAATATCTACGAAATCGGCGAAGCGGGTGAAACCATCACTTTTAAAGTGAAGATTTCAGACATGCAAATCACCCATCCCAAAGGTGGCGAAACCTGGTTTTCAGGAACAAATAAAACCATCACTTGGAAATCCAAATATCCAACCGGAACTGTGACCCTGGATTACAGCACGGACGGTGGTAATACCTGGATTTTATTGAATGGCAATGCCTCCAACAGCGGAAGCTTTTTGTGGACGAACATCCCCTTCATAACCACGAACGAAGCTTACGTGAGAGTGACCCACAACGCCGTGGCACAAAATGACAGCAACACATATCCTTTCACCATCCTCAGCGAAGTGGACGTGCCAGAAGGTACCTGGCCGCCAGATGGAGCGGTGGATATCCCCACCAACCCGCTGCTCGGTTGGACAGATGTAGCCGGCGCGGACTCATACCAGCTACAAGTGTCTGCGGATGCTGATTTTAACAGCTATATTGTTAACATTGAAAACCATCCCAACAACCAGTATCAACTGAATGCTTTGATGCCCTTCCACACCTACTATTGGCGTGTTTGCAGTCTCTCTGATCTGGGCATCGGCCCCTTCTGCCAAGATTTGAGCTTTACAACCGGCCCAATCACTGAGCTGCCCCAGGCACCAGCGCTGATATCACCCGCTCAGGGTGCTTCGAATCTCTCGCAGCCCGTGAATTTTTCTTGGTCTGCCAGCCCGACAGCAGAAACCTATGAACTACAACTGGCAAAAAACGTCTATTTCGTGCCGGTGGAAACGGTTTTGGAGGGACTCACCCAAACCAATACACAAATTGGGAGCATGGAACCCTCCACCACATATTTCTGGCGTGTGAGAGCTCAAAATGCCGCTGGCTACAGTAATTTCAGCGGGATCCGGACCTTTTCCACATCCAGTGACACCGCAGCGGATGATGAGATTGTGCCAGCGCTGACAAACGAACTTAAACAGAACAGCCCCAACCCTTTCCAGAGTAAAACAACTGTTTCATTCAGTCTGAAAGAACCCGGTCACGAGACAATCCTGCAGATCTTCGACCTGCGCGGGCGCTTGGTGAAAACGCTGTTTGAAGGCGTCCCCAGTTCACAGGAAATCAATCTCAGTTGGGACGGTCGAGATGAGCGGGGACAAGCCTGTGCCAGCGGAATCTATCATTACAGATTGCGCTGTGGAGATTTTATTCAAACCCGTAAGATGATGTTAATCAGATAGTTAAATGCCCTCAGCGGGCTTATTAAAAAGTCAAATTAGCAGTTTCCTTGTGAGACTGCTAATTTTTTGCTTGCTTTTCTGGATTACCCCCTTATATTGATTGTAGAGATTCATTTACACAAGGAGGTTCAAAATGAAGATCGTACCTTATCGCAAAAGTCAAGAGTTGAGGCCCATGGGCACCATGCTCAGCATTTTCGACGATTTCTTCAATCGCGCCTTCGAAGAAGAAGCCGCCGAAGATAATTTCCGTTCCATGCCCATGGACATCGTGGAGCATGAGAAAGAATATGAAATCCTGGCGAATTTGCCCGGATACAAAAAAGAAAACGTGAAGATCTCTGTCCACGACAACCAGCTTTTGGTTGAAGCAAAGTGTGAAACCGAGAAGGAAGAGCAAAAGGGAACCATCTATCGCTGCGAGCGTTACAGCGGTCACTACCGCCGTAATCTGCTCCTGCCCGAAAACTCTGACCTTGCAAAAATCTCCGCCAAAATGGAGGACGGAGTTTTGCAACTGCTCATCCCGAAAAAGGAACCCACTCCTCAAAAAGAGATCGTAATTCAGTAAACTCCAATAAGTGTCACAAATACAAAGGCGCGGATCCCGGTGATTCGCGTCTTTTTTTATCCAATATCATTAGTTTTTATTCTACAAAAAACAAAGCTCCTGTTCAAACATGGCAGCTAACTCACTTTAGCTATAATCATTTACCTGTTTATTAAGCATACTCATTCCCTTCGTCCCTGTCTTTCAGCCTTTCAAATATCAGCAACCCGGACCTTGTTTCACAGCATCAGTCACTTCTTAATCAAGCCTTAATCAAGTCTTAATAATTAACGCTTGATTAAGGCTTGATGACCACTTGATTAACGCTTTCGGGCAAGGGTGGATCGGGGCAAAATGAATGACTTGTGAATTTCACCGTCTGAATTCCCTCACTGAAATCTTCAAGTGCATAAATCCGGTGCATGTAAGGCAGAAGCTCGAGAGGTTACTGTAGGGCTATTTCAGCAGCAATACTTTATGCGCCAGGTGAGTGTTTCCAGAAGACAATTTGATCATATATATGCCGGAAGATACTCTGCGTCCGTTTCCGTCTTTGCCATCCCAACCGAAGCTATGCTTACCGCTACTGAGGAATCCTGAAGATATGTCCCTGATTTTCTGACCTCTGACATTGTAAATGGTTATCGCCAGATCCGCCGGTGTTTTCAACTCAAAAGAAATACTAGTGGCATCAACAAAGGGATTGGGGAAGCAAATCAGGTCTCCTATCAGGTTTGCGGAGGGAAGCACTGGATCAGAATTTGAAACCGGGTCGCAGTGGTAAATCAACAGGCTGGTGAATTCTGTGACATATAACAGATCCCCATCTGCCTTCAGATCACGGACATATTGATTAAAAACTGTCAGTGAATCAATAAGCACAGGATTGCTTGGATTGGATACATCATACACGTTGATATTCTTCGGATGATGTGCTACACTGCATATTCCATTTCGCACTGAGATTTTTATTACAGGGCTAAAATTTGAGGGGGTGAAAGACAGCAAAGACGCGTTGGCAGGATCGCTGACCGAGACGATTCTTAACCCGTATTCTTCGGCGATATAGAGCTTGCTTCCATACTTATCCATAAACCTCGCATTTATAAGTCCACCCATCAAACTTATCAGTTGAGGATTGGCAATATCGCTGATATTCACTATCTCAAGGCTGGATCTCTTGAGAATATACAAATAACTGCCATCCAGTATCATGTCTTGCCAACCACCCTCTCCGGTGTGAGTGTAAGTACTCATCAATTGAGGATCGTGGATATTGCTAATGTCCCAAAGCTCAATTTGTCTTTGCCAACAGGCTAATATGTTATTTTCAATGTCCAGGGCAAAAGACTCAGCATGCAGAATTCCTGCAGGTTGAGGATTCAAGGGATCACTGAGATCATACAACCTGACACGCCAATCGTAAGCACCACTACCACCATCACCCAAGGGTCTTTGAGTTTGGAAGGCAGCCCGCCCGTTATCAATAACCAAGTTGCTCGGGATATAATCTCCAAAAGCAATGTTTCCTGCTATTTCAGGTGCCTCAGGCTCTGAAACATCAATTATATGCACACCTCTCAGCGCAGGTGAAACCACATATAAAAAATCACCGGTCTTGCCGAATCTCCACAAGTGCCAATTGGCTATGTATGATCCAAGGTACTGCGGGTTGCCTGGCTCCTGCACATCCAGAATCCTCAGTCCACCGTAGGGAGGGGATGCGTCATCGCTCACATAGAGCTTGTTCCCAACCCAGGTTGAGTTTCGGGATTTAGGATCGTCAACAATATCAATAATCTGCGGCAGCGCCGGGTTGCTGACATCAACACGGTAATGGGCGTCGTAAGTAGTCACAAATGCTTCATTGCCTTGCAGGGTAAAGTTTCTTATATCAGGCATGCTCACGCTACCGATTTGGCTTGGAATAAAAGATTGATCTATATTGAAGATTGTTAAAACATCCCCGCGAGATACATAAGCAAGATTTCCATCAATCTCGATGTCCGTGTATGTGAAATAATACTGTCCCTGCGGAAATTGACAGGATCCCAGATAATGCGCGATGCCCGGTTCAGACAGATCCAGAACCGCAAAGCCGTAGTCATCACAAGAAAGGTATGCAATACTGTTCTTTACTCTTATATTGTCTAATTGTGATAAGTTCCAGGGGGTTCCGTTCCAATCTGGTTCCGCGGTCGCTACCAGCCATGGGTTGGCAGGATCAGCAATATTAAATGTGATTATATGATAATCGTAACAAACATAGAGATGATCACCATCTATATCGAAGTCTGTAGTGCTGCTGACATAGGAACAAATAGTGCCCAACATTTGCGGCTGGACGGGATCACTGATGTCTAAACAAATGACGGAATAACCAGAATTAACGTAGAGGAGATTATCTTTCAAGATCATTCTGGAAACACCGTCTCCAAGCCAATAATAT
>JAAYKA010000140.1 GCA_012522635.1 Candidatus Cloacimonadota bacterium | reverse complement strand
TGCCGGTGGGCACGGTTTCCAGCCGCGCCGGAATCTTTTTTGGCATACCCCAGGAATTTGATGTCAGTTTCATCGGCAGATCCGCCCACGCGGCTTTTCCTGAAAAAGGGGTGAACGCCCTTTTTGCCGCGAGGGATTTTCTGAATCTGATGGAAAAAAACCTGGCGGAACTCTCTGCAAAGCACAGGCTTATCTTCCACGTGGGGAAACTGGAAGCCGGAACCGTGCGCAACGCGGTACCAGAACTCTGTTTGCTGCAAGGCACACATCGCAGTCTGGAAAAAGCCCTGAGCCTGCAAATCAACGAACTTATTCATGAAAATGCCGCCAGAGCCGCTCAAAACCATGGCGCGAATTTTGAAGTTAAACTTTTGGGAACCTACGATCCCGTGGTTAATTCCCCCGCTTTGCTGCAAAAACTGAAAAACGCCTGCGCGCAAACTGATACCAAGTTCCAGGAGGCGGAAATCGCGCTCACGGGAGAGGATTTCGGCTTTTTCACATCGCTTTACCCCGGCTTGCTATTCTGGCTGGGCTCGGGCTGCTCGGAGCCGCTGCATTCGTCAAAGTTTTTGGCAGACGAAGCTTGCATTGATGTGGGTTTGAAGATATTTGAGGCTTTGGCGCTCCTGGATTAACGCAGCAGAGCGATTCGCCCTGTGAGCCGCCGCCCATCCTCAGAACTTACCGCCACAAAATAGATTCCGTTGGCGCAAAGCTTTCCGGCAGCGTTTTTTCCATCCCATTCAAAGCGGGCAAATGCGTTTTCTTCCAAAAGCCTGACCAAAGCTCCGGAGGCATCGTAAATCCTGCATTGGTTCAAGCCCGGAGGCATGGTTTCGTCGGGATGGTTGCTGATGACGATTTTTTCACCCTCCTCGGGATGGAAAGGATTGGGATAGAGCACCAGATTTTTGAGCTGGGTGTCCGGCTTCTGGGAAATACCGATATTGAGCGTGTTCAGCCCTTCCGGAGTACCAATCAGCAGGTTTCCCTCCTGCGGTAAATAGCCCAGCGCCGTGATGTAATTCGAAAGCAGGGGGGAATTATCTTGAAAATAGTTTGTAAACCTCTCCGTGGCAGGGTCATACATGCTGATGCCATTTTCCAAACTGCCAATCCAAACCCGATTGAAAGGATCCAGATAAATGGCTGTGGGCGTGGTACGCACCGAGCCGTAAAGCCGCTCCTCATCTTCATAATACAGGATGTCATTCACCCAGGTGCGGGTGCTTTTATTGTATTTATAGCGTTTGATGGCGGTATCCCAGCGGAACCAATCGTTTTCGTTCCACATAAAAAGTCCCGTGCTGGTCGCAATCCAATGTTGGATGCCTTCGTAGGGACTGGTGAGGGTCACAACACCGTAAACCACACAGTTGCTCAGCTCTGCGGGGTCCGGAATCAGCCAGTGCTCGCCATCCGTTTCGGGAATGGAATCGTGATTCCAGATGACCAGGCCGCGGTCGTTGTTTGTGCCGATAAAATATTGTCTGCCATTGTGATAGCTGTAGATGGAGCGTTGATATATACTGTTCGGGATGCGGAATTCCGCCAAAGCTTCGTCGTTGGAATCCAACACGGTGAAGCCATCGTCATAGCAGGAAATGAACATATTGCCATATAAATCCTTGGCGATATGCAAATCGGTATTTCCCAAAACCCTGGGCGAGCCGGGCAACACAGCCCCCCATCCCTGTGTTTCTTCGTCCCAAACCCGGATTCCGTCGTGATCCAGATATTTCCAGATATCTTGCTCTTCATCGAAGATGGAAACGGCATAACTCCAGCTATCAGGGCTTAGGGTGTTAACATCATAAGTTCCGAACCATTTACGGTTGTGGCTATCCACAGCGATGCTGATGATGTTATCCGTATGAATGGGGCTGTTCGCGATGGTATAATTTTTCCAGTATCCATCCAGATAGCGGCTGGCGCCCAAAGTTCCCTTAAGCAGAGGCGTGGGACTCAGACCGCCGCTGCCAAACCAAGCCGCGTTGTTTTGGTCTGTGGTGATGCAGCTAATTTTGGGAAAACCGAGCCCGCCCAACTGAATTTGGAACCAAAGATTGTCTGCACTGTCAGTTTGAAAAAAAACACCGTCGCCCCAACTGCAAAGATAGATTAAATTGCCAATGGACACAATGTTGGCAATGCTTTTGGCGCCGAGACCTTCCTCCAGTTCCTGCCAATGGCGCACATCACCCTGGGCGTCGATTCTGGTTAGCAGCACATCCGTGTCGCGGTTATAGAACATTTTATTTTCATCCCAAGTGCCATAGGAAACCCAGAGCGCGCCCTTGGAATCCATTGCCGCGCTGGCAATTGGCTCCAAAATCAAGCCACTGTTCTGATTATAAACAGTCCAGCCGCCGCTCCAAGGGTCATCAGAACGCACAAAAACCGAGGATAAATTGTTCAGGGTCAAAAAACCCGGACGCAATGCCATTTTTACGCCAGCACCGGTGTAGCCGGGAATATTGTCAAAACTGTGCCAGGCGGAATCCACATCCAAAGAATCGAGATGGACAAAATTGACGCCTTGCGCGCTGCCCAGAAAGAGATAACCATTTTCTGCCAGTTCCATGGAATTGATGGAATTGGAAATCATGCCCGGCGTGGTTTGGGCGGTATATTTATGCATCAGAAGCGGAAAATTTACCCCTTCCAGATAGTAGTAGGAAGCCAAACCACCCTGGGTGGCAACCAAAACCTGGGCTTCATGCTCCAGAATACGCACCACGCGGTTTGAAAGCAATCCCAGCGAGGTGTTGAGCTGCTGAACTCCAAGCGGGGTATAGATTGTGATGCCGTCGTTCGCGCTGCCCAGCCAAAGGCTGTTGTTCATCTGGATATATTCCAGGCTGCGGATATCGTTTGAAACCAAGCCATCGGCAGTGGTCAAAACCGGCGGAAGATAGGAATCGGAGTTTTTTTGCCCATTGGACAACAAGGCTTCAACGCCGCCCCAGGTGGCTAGATATCTCACGGAACCACGTTCCAGTATGTCATACACATGGCTGCGGTTGGTAATGGTTTGCCAGTTTGCCGCGCCCAAAAGCAGGCAGCCAAAAATCAAGGGCAAGATCAAAATTAATCGTTTCATTTTTTTCTCCCATGTTGCATCACCACATACGCCAAAACCACGCCCTGAGCCAGAAGCCCCCACAGCACCAAAAAGAGAATGCGCTTGGTGGAAAAGGAAAAACCGATGGCGATGAGCCCAAAAAGCAGTGTCACCAACCAGGCGATGAGCGAAATCGCTTTTTGCGAAAGCCCAAACCCCAGCATGGCATGGTGCAGATGAGCTTTATCCGCCACAAAAATATTGCCAAAACGCAGGCGGCGCACAACCGCCAGGCTGATATCGATGAGCGGAATGGCCAAAACCGACAGCGGAATAATCAGCGTCATCGAAGTAATTCCTTTGTATTGCTGGGTTCCAGTTGTGGCAATCGCCGCGATGACCAAACCGTTGAACAGCGCGCCGGTATCTCCCAAAAAGATTTTGGCAGGATGGAAATTAAAGCGCAAAAAAGCCAGATTCCCAGCCAGCAGAAACGCTGAAAGTGCCGCAGCAATCAGGTTTTGCCCCTTGATGCCCACAATCAGCAAAACCGCGCAGACGATAACGCAAATTCCGCTGGCGAGGCCATCGATGCCATCAATGAGATTGATGGCGTTCATCACCACCAAATACCAAAGCAGAGTCACCGGAAAAGAAGCCCAACCGAGCATGATTTCCGAGCCGAAGGGATTGGTGAGAGATTCCACCCGGAATCCAATCAGATACATCGCCACGCCTATCCCTATCTGGAGCAGGAACTTAAGCCAGGCGCGGGTGTCGTGACGGTCGTCCATAAAACCCAGGCTGAGGGTGGCGACTTCCACGCCCGCCAGCCAAAACAGCTTCCCGCGCTCCGGATGCGGTAAAAACAGGGCTAAAACTATTTGGGACAGGATGAGGGGCAGGGCGAAAGACAATCCTCCCGCCTCGGGAATACTGCCGTTATGGATTTTGCGTTCACCCGGATGCGCCAAAATACCCAGCCGCGTGGAAAAACGTATGTTCAGGGGCACCAAAATATGGGTGACGAGATGAACGCCCAGGCTCAGAAAAAGGATGCGCAAAGCCATCTCCAAGCTCACACGCCTTCCCTATAGAGTTTTAGGTACGATGCAACCATCACGTCGTAAGAGCATATCCGCCTGATCTTTGCAGCAGCATTTTGTCCCATTTCAAAGGCTTTTTTTGTCGGGTTCGCGGCAGAAACAAGGCATTGCACCAGTTCATCCTGCGCGTCCAACGGAACCAGCCAGCCCGTTTCGGCATCCACCAATTCGCGGATGGAGGGTATATCTGAACCCAAAATGGGCAGGCCTGCGTGCATGGCTTCGATGATGCTGAAAGGCTGGGCTTCCCAGCGTGAATAGAGAATGAAGGCATCGAACACCCCAAGCCAGGAAGTTATGTCGCTATCCCATCCCGGCAGAATTATTCTGTCGTTGAGCCTGTGCGATTTCACAATCTGGCGACACAATTCAAGATATTCACCGTCCCCGGGCAAAATGAAGCGCAGCCTGGGTTCCAGGTGACAGGCCCGGCAGGCGGCGCCAATCACGTTCACCACATTCTTTTGAGTGGAAAATCTCAGCGCGCTGCCAATCACAAAATCTTCCTTAGCAGGGTCATACTCACGTTCCGAGGCTATTTTGCCCAATTTTTCCGCCAGCTCAAAGGGAACGGCGTTATAGATGGTCTGCGCTTTTTGGGGAGGCAGCAAACCCAGGGAAACGCAGTTTTCGCGGTCGGAATTATTTACAAATATCGTCTTGTGTCCCAGGGAGTTACCAAGTTTTTCCAGCCGCTTGAACATGAGCTGCTGCGCCCGGGGTTGATCCTGCTGGAAGGGGGTGCCATGAGCAGTGTGCAGAATCAGCGGAACGCCGAGCTGTCTGGCTGCCAAACGCCCCAGCAATCCGGGTTTGGAGGAATTTGTGTGCACAATATCAAAGCGGTGCTTACGCAAAATGTTCAAAAGTTCAGTGTAAGCCAAAGAATCCTGAGGCGAAAGCGGATGCACCATATTTTTAAGAGGAATATGAGTAAAGCCCCGTTCTTCAACGGCTTGCACGAGTTCTCCACCGGGCGCACTGGCTACGTAAATATCAAATTCATCGCGCGGAAGCCCATCCAAAAGATGGAGGCTGAAATTTTGCACGCCTGAAAGCAGCGGCAAAAGCTGAAGGTGCAGGAGCTTGGTCACGGTTCCCGGTTCAACCTGATTACGGCAATCGCTTCGGCGGGAACATCGCTGAAATGCACCATGTTTCCCTCCACCCGGGCAGGCAGACCGTCCACTTCGCGGATTTTGTCTTCATTCAAAATCTGGAGCGCGAAATGCTCCATCTCATCGGGAAAATAGACACTAATCTCGTGGTCGCTTTCCTCAATGGTCACGCGGGTGCGTTTTTCCCACCAGGAGGCGAGTTCAGAAGCCGTGGGCACCCAAACCCGCGCCGCGTTCAAAAGTGCCAGCGCGTAGGCGTAAAGCTTTTTCACGTAAGGGATATCCGCGTAGCATGCCATATCGAGTTCCAACCCAAAAACACCCTGGGTCCGCAGCGTGGTTTGCAGATATTTTTTCAGAAGCTGTTTGGCAGATTCCAATTGCAGGGTTTTATAGCGTCCCAGGCGGAGCTGCGAATTGCGATAGGTGGTGGGAAGTTCCCACCAGTCGCTTTTCAGGCCGCCAATCCAAGGCTGGTAGGGAACGCTGACTCCGCTGATGAAGCCCGGTGTTTCCTTGCGCGCGGTGCTTTGGCTGTAAGCCGGGGCCATTCTGTTGTGCAGGTCGCGCAGGCTGTCGTTCACCTTGAAATCAAGCTGCCGGATTCCAATCTGATCTTTGCGAAGCTGGTGCAGCATAATCTGTTTGCGGGAAACGAAGTCGTCGCGGGTGGCTTTATCTGGAGAAAGCAAAAGCGCCACCTCGTGTCCGGCTCTGCCAAGATGGCGAATTTCCTCCTGCAAATCGGTGTCGTCCAAGCTGTAGTTTATATATTCGTTCTTTTCCGGGGCGATGTAATAAACGCTGCGGAAGCCGGCTTCCTGTTCCAACTGCCGGTATTCCTCAAAATTCCAGTATAATTCCACATTTGTGAACAAAAAACGGAGTTTGGTGCCCAAACCGTGAAAAAGCTGACGCCAGGCAAATGAAAAAAGCATGGCAAGATCGCTGCCCACGGAGAGGAAAAGGCTGGCATAGTTCCATTTTTGCAAATTGTCAACGCTGTGGGAAAGCAGCGCCGCCCCTTCCTGGGCCTGAGGCCAGTATTGCTTTTGGGCGAGGCGGATGCCTTTGGCGCGGCTGTGTTCCTTGATCATGCTGTCAATCAACCAGAGCAGGTTGTCCACAAAAGGGGTGTCCCGATACGCGTGGAAAACACTGGCGGAATCGGGATGACAGCCTTCCGCGTCGCGGGTGGGATCAATCTGCGGTTCCAGCGCCGCCAAATGGAAAAAGATATTGCCCACCAGGTCAAAATTTATCTTGCCGGCATGAACCTGGGTTTCGGAATAGTTTTCGGCGGGGAAAGAGAAATTGCGGGTGCTGAGCACCGGCGTTTGGGAAAGCAACTTTATGGTTCTCAAGCTCTTGCGCAGCTTTTCGGGGTCCATGGCGCTGGGATCGAAAAGATCCGGTTCGCTTTGGATGAAGATGGTGATGAAATGGCGCGCTATTCCCTTCAATTCCTCAACCGTGGGCTCGGAATAGGTGTAAATGATGAGAATATCGTTGTCCTTCAGTTGACCGGTGTCTGAAATGAAGCAGAAACCGTATCCCAGAGTCTGGAATATGAAACTGAAGGCATACTTTATCTCATGCTGAAACCTTGCCAGCTTATAGTCTATGAATATCGAGATCATGCGCAGCTCACCGTCAAATTCTTTTTTTTACCACAGATTCTCCTTTTTCCAAAATGTCAAGCAAAATCCTTGCCCTGACCCCTAAATGGCTTTGAAAAAAACCAAATCCCGTGATTTTGCAACGCGCATCAAACTTGGCAAAATCGCCAGCATCACACCTATCTCTCGCATCTTCAAGCATTTACCCGCTCTTGAGCCGAGGCCTTAATCAAGTGTTAATCAAGCCTTAATCAAGCCTTAATAATTAAGACTTGATTAAGGCTTGATTAAGAAGTGATTGAGAGCTTGAACCAAGGACGGAACAGCTCTGAAATCTGGGAGGATTATTTTATGGGAAGGAGATTTGGTTATAATATTGGATGCCAAGTCACCAAAATGCAGGGAAATAGAGTCGATTTATGTAGGGATGGGGTCAGCGCTGATAAATGAAAACCAATAACGATGGAAGCGGTGGGGACAGGGTTCAAGATATAACCGCTTATGTTTTCTTAGCTCGTTTTCCTGATAATAGATAATTCGCGGAACCGTAATTCCAGATAAAGCAATGGCTGACAGGAGCTAACTTCCTGTCAGCCAATGAAAAAAGACAAAAAAAAGCCCAAGCTAAACTTGGGCGAGGAAAACATTCTATTGTTGGAAACCGAGACCCAGGGAAAAGGTGGGGAAAAACTTTAATCCTTCATCCCGCAAGGGCATGTATTCGACGCCAAGCTCGGGACGCAGGAAAACAGATTTGTAGGAAAGCATGAGGTTTGTGGCAAGACCGGTACGCAACAGATCATAATTTGTTTTGGAGGGTACCGGACGGGAAATATCCTCAAAAAGGTAATCATAGCTAACGTGGGCGCTCAGAGTGGGAACAATCCTGGGGTTTCTTGCCCAGGACGAAACCAAAGTCAAATCGCCACCCAGGGCCGAGTAGCGCCTGCTACTTGAGCCCCTGTGGTGAGATACCAATCCTGAAACCGCGGGAATTGCGGCAAGGTAGTGCCCTTTTTTCCCGCCAAAAACAACCTTTGGCCCAATCTTGACACCTGTGATGCTGCCTGTGGAATAGATGCGGCTATTCAGATCTATTCTTTCGCAGAGGGGAATCCCAAATTTTATGCCCGCAAGATACCAACCTGTATCCACATTACCTTCTGGGGGGTTTTCCGGGTTCAAATCGTAAAGCTCTATTCCCGAACCTGTGTAAGCGACAACTTCAACTTTCCCCTCGGGAAGCGGAAGTGCGGTTTCCTGAATGGTGACATCCATGACGGCACAAGCTGAAAGTAGCAGCAGGGGAAGGATACAAATACATAGCTTTTTCATGTTTCTTACCTCATACAAATATTATTTTATTCTGGCTGGTTGGGGGCGTTTGAACACCCTCGGTATCGACACACTATGTTGGTTCAAAAGACCGAAAACACTATATTAACCTTTCAGTTTTATGTCAAGAATTATTTTCATGATAATTCCGCTGCGACGGTCTGGATGAGGGAAACATTCATAATTTATAACCAAGACCCAGGGAAACGGTGGGCAGAAATCTGATGATGCCGCCACCCAAAGAAAACCGTCGGGAATTTTACCATAAAAACCCCGGTCACAGGACCGGGGAGATTATATTTGATTGGGTTCCCCGCTCAGAGCCGGAACCGCCATCGTATCTATTTTAACATCAGCATTTTGCGGGTGGACAAATAACCCGGCGCTTCGAGGCGATAGAAATAGACGCCGGAAGATACTTCACGACCACCTTCATCCCTGCCATCCCAGACAGCACGATGGCTGCCGGGGTTTAATTCTCCGTTTGCCAAGGTTTTGATGAGCTGGCCGCGGACATTATAGACGCGAAGCTTTGTGGCGCCGCCAGTTGCAAGCTCGAAAGCAATGGTGGTGCTGGGATTGAAGGGGTTGGGATAGTTGCCTTTCAGGCTGGTCACCAGTCCGGGTATGGTTTCATCGGTATTATCCACATAGGGAAATTCAAACGCCATCGTTTGCGAGGGCCTGCCTTCGTTGTTCAGGTAAACCGCGCAGATATAGTAGGCGTAGTTTCCATCCAGGGAAATATGATCTGTGTGGCTGAAGCCGGTGGTGGTTTGGATTAGTTCGAAGGGGCCGGTATCGAACTTTTTATAGACGCGGTAGTTCATCACCGACAGCACGGGATCGCTGGGTTCACTCCAAAACAGAACAACGGTTCCGGTGTCGTTATCAACCGTAAACGCAGGGTTTTCCGGCTCCGGCAGGCTGATGAGAGTGAAATCCGTCTGATGGATTGGATTGGCAGGAGTGATGGGGATATTATTCACACTGGATGATTGATGGTGCAACAGGGAAGCCGTGGTGTTGAAGGTTCCAAATGGCAGGTAGAGACGGTAGTAACCGTTTTCATCCGGATGGGTGGAATAGTTGTTATTTGCCATCACCAAGGTTTCGCTTGGCGGTGTTTCCGAAATGGGGATAACCGTTCCGTGCAGATAGCCGGTTTTTTGGTCCACCCCGCTCAGCTCAAAATCGTCGATGAACCAGCCGATGCCGTTCACCGATGTATCTGAGCCCATCCTGAAGCGGAAGCGCACCCGCTGGCCAGAGTATTGGCTCAAATTGAATTGCATGGGCTGCCAGTTCGCGATGGAACCTGAGAAACCAGGTTCGCCACCCAGGCCGGAAAGGCTGCTGTGGGTGTAGCCGCCCAAGGGGGCAATCACAGTCCAACTGGCGCCATCGTTGGTGGAAATACTCACGTTTCCGCCATCGTAATTGGCTTCAAAACCATAGCGGTGCTGCAGGCTGAGCACACTTCCCTGAGAAAGCGTGTAGGCTGGGGTGATGAGCGAATAGCTGACCAAATCGGGATAGTTTCCGCTGAGCCCTGTCGCCCAAAGTTTGGTTCCGGAATAGGGCGATACCTGGCTGGGAGTGCCCCAAACCCAGCCGGTTTCGGAGACGAAGCCACCTGAGTTTGTTTCAAAATCGTTGAAGATATTGGGCATATTATAGGGAATCATCAGGTTTGAATTCAGCGGATTGCCATTTGAAAGAGAAACGTTGAACTGGAACGGAATGTAGCCGCCCTGGGATCCGACTCCCACAAACTGAAGTTCGAAAACAAACTGCATGATGGCTTTTGGCTCGATGATGGGCAAAACGATGATGGGGTCTGCGATAACCACATCCGCGCTGGAGGTGGAAAGGGTGGCTTGAATGTCGCGCGATTCCACATCGGCTTGGTTTTTCACGTTCACCACCAGCTTCACGGTTTCCAAGAGGTCAATAATGCCGTTGAATTCTCCATCCGCGTCGTTAATCAAAAATGATTCATAGGTCAACACGGAGGCTTCCACCCGCAGGCTGAAATTTCTTTCCCAGATTGTTTCACCGGATTCCACCGTTAACACAAAATTCACCACGGTCTCATTGGGGCAATCCGGGCTCACGTAAAATTCAAAGGGAGTACGGTTTACGCCAGCAGCATCGCCCTCAAGGGAATAATAAACCGCGGTGGGCTTGCTGATGCTCACGTAGTTGTTTGCCGTGCTCAGGGTGGCGGTGATGTCTTCCGCGGTTTGGTTGCCAATGTTTCTGAGCTGAATGCCCAGTTCCACCGTTTCGCCTGGTTCGCAAACGCCGTTTCCGTTTTGGTCGTTGATGTAGGTTTCACCCAAAATCACGTGGGGCTCATAGTGGTAGATGGGAATGTTTGTGATATAGATGGCGCGCCCGTTGCCAAGAGGCGAAGCCGCTGTGGGCCAAGTGTTTGAATAGCTGTATTCCAAGCCCACTTCACCGCTGTGGTCTTCAATGCCGATGGTGCAATAGTTTCCGTGTTTTCTGGTGTCCGTGGTGGCGTCCACATTATTGAAAGTGTGATATTGGATTTTGATGGGGCCATCGCCCATGGAGCTTGGATACATGGATTGGTCATAGAGGATAACCTGGAAAGTTTCCGGGCTGGTTCCGTTGCAACCGTTTTTCATGTTGTACCATTCGACTACGAAGGCGTGGTTGTTGCGGTCGAACCAAGTGTAAATCCCACCGCCGTTGTGAGTTGTGAGGTCGTCCCAAAATGGAGCTATCATCGGATTTGGTCCCATGGGCCCTGGCAGACGGTAGTTTCTGAATTCCGCATTTTCGGTGACTCCCATGGCGATGAAGCCATTCGAGCAAACCGTTATCTGGTCATAAAGCAGGCCATAAAACTGGAAGGGGAAGGGTAAATCCACAACTGCCAGGGAGTTCGCTCCAACCTGGTCACCTTCGTTGTTGCTTGCCCAAGCATCCGTGATGGGAAGCAAAGTTCCGGAGCCGCCTTCAGCGGGAGCAATCCCAACCCAGTCGTAAACCGGACATTCTTCATATCCATAATCATGATCGTCATAAATCACATAGCCATACGCATCCGGTCCCAGCGGGTCACTTTGTGAGACAACGCCCACGGTGAGCGAAAAGCCCAGCCACTGTTCAAAACCGGCATCGTTATAGAGCTTTAAGCTCATCGGGATTACCATCCCGGGCAAAAGCATGGGACGTCCGTAAAGCTCGAACATATTGTCAGATGGGGTCACCTGCACGTTTTGCAGCAAATCCCCGTACCAGGCAATGTTGTCGGTCACGGAAACCAAGTCGTTGTGGCTGTACAGTTTTCCCCAAACCTCTGATATTCCGTTGGGTGTAATGTTTGCCACGGTGACCGTGAAGCCGGCAGTTTCACCCGGATCCAGAACCTGGTTGCCACCATTGGTGACCAAATTTCCAATATAAATCATTTTCGCGTTGTGGATGGGTATAAATTCCGAGACGTCATATTCATTGCCCTGATCGTCTGTCAGCAAAACGTGCAAACGGATCATGGCGCCATGAGGCGCGTCGGGAGCAATGTGCATCACCACTGGATTGGTGTTGAAACCCATCTGGCTGGGCTCAATCTGGGAATAAACCACCAGAGAATCCAAAAAAGTAACCCAAGGATTGTCGGTTTGAACCATGCCGCTGAGTCCGAAAATCGCCTCCGAGCTTGTATTGACGAGGCCAAACAGGATTTCCAAGGTTTCGCCACCCTGGGCCAAACCGTCGTTGTTGCCATTTGAGGCGCCGACACTATCGTCATCGACAATAATGCTGCCGGGAACCAGGGTTCCGCTGTCGTCCATCTGAATGGTTTGTTGCAGGGGCTTAAAGTCGTGTTTGGAAATGGTTAACACGCAGGGGTTTACCGTCATGGATTGCGGCAGGGTGAGGATAAGGTTTCCCCCTTCATCCGTGTAGCCACGGCTGATGATGGATGCGCCCTGGCTCAAGGTAACTGAAGCGTTTTCAACCGGTTCGCCGTTTGCATTAATAATGTGCATATCCATGAGGCTCAAGCCCAGCGGAATGCTGTCCAGGGTTTCAACCTCAAAACTTTGGGGGATTCCTGTGAAAACTTCCACGGTGGGATCACCAATCAGGTTGCACCAATGGGTAAAATCATTCGTATAACCCGGTGCCGTAACGCCATAGATGGAAGACATATACAGCCTTCCACAAAGCAAAGCCTCACCCATGGTACGCATTCCATGTTGAAGGATTCCGCCAAAAATCCCGCCGTGAAGAACGTTGTTGAAACCGGTATGGGTGCTGGAAGTGCTCATCCCGATGCCAGTTATGGCACCTTTTGGCATGGCGGGTGTACCGTAGCGCACGAATTGCTCCATCTCAGAGGTGCCGTTCCAGTAGTTGTTTGACCCGCAGGTGATATTCACACAGTGCGGCATGCGGTAGAGATTGGTTAAAGCCGATTCAGCCGGCGGCGCGAAATCGATATAGCCGCGATAGCTGTAAAATCCCACACCTTGGTTGATGGCTGCGTTAATCTGCGAGGTGGAAGGATCTGCATTGTAAATCTCTGTGAAAGTGTAGTTTGGATTTACATAAAGCCCTCTTTCCTTGATATATTTGCTGATGTACATGGTGGAAATTCCGGAAGGTGAAGTGTCTCCCACCAGCAGCATTCTATCCAGCCACTGCGCTGTGCTCAGGTTTATATCACGTTCGTAGAGGTAAATTTTTGAAAAAAGGTTTTGGAGCTGCGCCAGGTTTTCCACCGAAATGCGGCCAATGAAGCAATCTCCCAAAATGTCGTTGCCAGCCAAATGGGTATAGGGGTAATCGCCTCCACCGCCTGAAACCGTGAAAGCCGGAATGGCGTAGCTTCCGGTGGTGTCTCCCAGAAGGATTACAAAGTCCGGTCGCGTGGCGGGATTGTTGTAGGCTGTTTGAATGTAGTTTTTGATGGATGAGGTGCTGGTCCCAGCCTCGCTTGAGGCGGTGCTTGCCAAATCCACATCGGCGCCCTTTTGCTTTTTCCAGAGCACAAATTCATTGAGAGCCGTCAGAAAAGCAGGGTCGGTGCTGTTTCCATGGATAATCAGATAGCGGGGCGGCTGGTTTGAAAACATCAGATAGCGGTAGTCGTCGAAATTGAGAATCATCGCCTCATAAACTTTTGCGAAAGATGGCGAAACCGAAAGCAGTTCACCCTCCATTTCGTTGATACCGGGTTCATTTGTATAGGTGATGCGCAGGTCAATCTGCTGGTTCACTTGCAGGGTTTTATTTTGGGGATTATAGCTGAAGGGATTCACCACCACGTTCACAATCCTGAAATCACGCAGAATCATGGGATCGCTATGTTGAACCAATTCCGATGGATACTGCGTTCCCGTGGTATAAAAATCCTGGTTGATGGCAAAATGTTTGGGGGATTCCCCCTCCAAACTCTGCTGCACGGGGTAGGCCAAAAACTCCGAAACCAAGCTCTGCTCCTGACCCAAAACGCTGAGCCGCACACCGCCCTGGCGCGGAATGGCGAGGTTCATGGATAAGGTGGGCAGCTCCGGCAAACCGCTGTCCAAGGTGGTTCCAGCGCCGGGTAAAACTATCCTCTGAAAGGACGAGCCTCCCGCTTCAACAAATTCAGTGTCCCAAGCGGGAAGCTCGAAACGAATGTCAATATGGTTGGATGCCTTCGCGGTCACCCTGAAAGCTTGGCTGGCTTGCGTGGGTTCCAAATCCGCCACGCTGGCAAAAACCGCAGCCACACAAAGCGCCGCGCTGAGCAGGAATATAAGTCTTTTCATCAACTTCCTTCTTGAACAAAAAGTGTTTCGTTCAAGAAGTGATGCAATCGATGTTCCAATTCTTACAGATTATAATAGAGCTCCAGCTCATGGGGATGAACGCGATTCATGATGGCATCGTGCTCTGCCATTTTCATCTTGATGTGAGATTCGATGAGGTCTTCATTGAACACATTTCCAGCCAGCAAATATTCATGATCTTCTTCCAAGGCGCGCATGGCTTCCGCCAGGTTTGCGGGAATGGAAAGCAGGCTGGCTTTTTTCTCTTCGCTCCAGGCGAAAACGTTGTCGTCAAAGGGCCCCAGGTTGTATTTGGCGGGATCGATTTTGTTGATGATTCCGTCCAAACCAGCCAAAAGCAGAGCGCTCATCGCGAAATATGGATTGCAGGTGCCATCGCCGGTGCGGAATTCAAAGCGCTTGGTTTCCGGGGTATTCACATATTTGGGAATGCGGATGGCGGCGCTGCGGTTTGCCAGGCCATAGAAAAGTTTCACAGGGGCTTCAAAACCGGGCAGCAGGCGCTTAAAGCTGTTTGTGCTGGGGTTTGTGAAGGCAATCAGGGAGCGTCCGTGTTTCAGGATGCCACCGATGTACCAGATGGCTTCATCGGAAAGATCAGCATAGCCGCCTTTTTTATAGAACAGGTTTTTGCCGTTTTTATGCAGCATCATGTGGAAGTGCATACCGTTTCCGGCCTGATTGTAAATGGGTTTGGGCATGAAAGTGGCGGTGAGGCCAAATTCCAGCGCGGTGCGGCGAATGATATCCTTCATCACCATGGTGTCGTCGCAAATCTTTGGAAATTCAAGCAGTTCCGGCTCGATTTCCTGCTGGGAATGAACACCCACTTCATGGTGGTGATAGCGGATTTTGATGCCCATATCTTCCATGCGGTTCACCATTTCCTGGCGAATTTCGTAGTATCTATCAAAAGGCGTGTCCATGTGGTAGCCTTTGCGGCCCTGCTGGGCAACAGCGTCGTCGTCCTCAAAATCGAATGGCAGAGCGGCTTTGTCTTCAGCCGAGGTCACAGTGTAGCCATTGGAAAATTCATCGCTGTTATATTCAACCGTGTCGAGAAGGTGGAATTCCAGTTCGGGAATCCAGGTGCTGAGTTCAGCGATACCAGTGGATTTGAGGAATTCCTGCGCTCTCAAAGCCACGCTGCGGGGGTCTTTTTTCACGCCAATGCGGGTGTCGGCTTCGCAAATGCTGCAAATCAGTCTCAGAGTGGGGGTTTCATAAAACGGGTCAATCTGAGCGGTGGAGAGGTCCGGCATCAAAACCATGTCCCCGGATTCCACTGAAGTCATGCCCGGAATGGAGGAACCATCAAACGGGATTCCCAGTTCGATAGCTTCTTCCAGACCGCGGGTGGGGAATGTGATATGATACCAGCGACCGTCCAGGCCAGTGTACTTCAAGTCCACAGCCTTCACGCCGTGTTTCTTGATCAGTTCTTTCACTTTGCTTTTGTCCATGTTCGTTTCCTTGTATGTATTTTTATATATGTTTTAATATCAGGTGCTTAGATAACGCCCAGCAGGTTCATCACAAAATTTATGGGCGGCATGACCAACTTTCCAACGATGTTCAGCCCCATCAGCCTCGATATAATCAGAATGCCAAAAAGCACATACATGCCCATCCTTTCCTGAGCGGTCCATTTCCAATAGGCTTCGTCAGATAGCACCATTCCCAAAACTTTGCTGCCATCCAGGGGCGGGATCGGAATCAAATTGAAAAAAGCCAGCAGGAGATTGAAAAATATGACCATCTGACAAATATATGCCCAAAGCATGTTTGCGGGAGACAGATGGAAAAAGATGGCGAATACTATCGCGACCAGAATATTCGTAACAGGCCCCGCCAGGGCGGAAAGCCCCGTTCCAAGCTTGTAGTTTTTATAGTTATATGGATTCAGGGGAACCGGTTTGGCATAACCCCAGATAACGCCCACCGTGAAATACATCATCAGCGGTAAAATCACCGTGCCAAACCAATCGATGTGTTTCAAAGGGTTCAAACTCAGCCTGCCCATGCGTTTGGCAGTGTCGTCCCCCAGCCAAAATGAAACCAGCGCATGGCTGACTTCATGCAAGATAATGGAATAGAACACAATCACGATGATGATTGCGGTCAGGCTGAAGCGGATAACACTGTCGGGCACTTGGGTGAAATTCACTTTTTCCTCAAACGCAGAAATTTCCGCTTTCCGGCGCGGAGAACCATGCCGTCTTTCACTTCCAGCTCCTCATCCACGGAGCCGATTTTTTCACCATCCAAACTCACGCCGCCGCCTTGAATCAGGCGTTTCGCCTCTCCCCCGCTGGCACACAAACCACTGTCTGTAAGCAGTTTAGTGACCCGAACGCTAGCATCCGCAACCTCGTATTCAGGCATTTCATCCGGAATTTCCCGGCGGGAGAAAAGCTGTTCAAAATCTTCCTGCGCTTTCACAGCGGCATCTTCACCGTGGTAATAACCAACGATGTCGCGCGCCAATCTTTTCTTTAAAAGCATGGGATTCGTGCCTTTGCCAAGCTCTGCTTTCACCTCATCCAGCGTTTCTTCATCCGCGTTTGCCGCGTAGGTGAAATAGTTGATGATGAGGCTGTCTGGAATGGACATCAGCTTGCCAAACTTTTCGGAAGGCGGATCGAAAACGGCGATATAGTTATTCAGCGATTTTCCCATTTTGTTCACGCCATCCGTGCCAGTCAATATGGGTGAAAGCACCGCCACCTGCTCTTCCTGGCCAAAGTGGCGCTGCATATCACGTCCACAGAGGATGTTGAATTTTTGCTCGGTGGCGCCAAGCTCGATATCGCTCTTAATCGCAACGGAATCATAGGATTGCAAAATCGGATACATAAGTTCGTGCATGCCAAGCGACAGACCTTGTTCATAGCGGGTGCGGAAAGTGTCATGAGCCATAAACTGCGCCAAAGTGAAGCGCCCCAAAAGCTTGAGCACATCAGCCAGATGCAGGGACGTGAACCACTCGCTTTGCCAGCGCACTTCGGTTTGTTCAGGTTTCAACACCGTGTAGAGCTGTTCCATATATTTTTCGCTGTTTGCCAAAATCTCATCGTGTGTGAGCGGTGGCCGGGATTCGTCGCGCCCGGTGGGGTCACCAATCTGAGCTGTGAAATCGCCAATAATAATCACGCCGGTGTGTCCCAAATCCTGAAAATCGCGCATTTTGCGGATGGGAACCAGGTGCCCCAGATGGACATCGTAGCCGGTGGGATCGATGCCAAATTTCACCCGCAGCGGCTCTCCGCTTTCCTCGCTTTTCTTCAGTTTGGCAATTAAACCTTCCAGCGGAATAATCTCATCAACCGCTCGTTTTATAATTTTTAATTCTCGTTCGAACTTCATATCTTTCCTAACACTTATGCAAGTTTTATGTTTACGTGACCAAAAAAGAAAGCGGGACTATTTGTCAAGACGTTTGAACCGCCCAAGAGGCAGAACCAGCTCAATTATCATTTTTTTGCTTGACAAATTTAACGCCGCCGGCAAATTGCAATTAAGCTCGGAAAAAGGCTCAGAGAATATGTGAAGGAGGAATCTTTCTATGTTTGGATTCCCGGCGGACCCCAGGTCCCCCAAAAATCAACAAACAGCGCAAAGGCATTTTTGCGTCAATATCTGTTTACGGGAGAATTCTGTCCCTTTTCCAGAGCCAAAAAACCTCTGGGACAGGCAGTTACAAAACAAACACTCAACTCCGGGGAGGAAACTATGTATCAATCCATTAATGAAAATGGCATCCACTTTGTGGTGAAAAACTGTAAGGTGCTGCACACGCCAGCCGGAAATCCTGTTTGCACCGAAAGCGAAGTGTTGGCAGCCCGCCTGGTTCAAGACTTCAAAACCTTCGGCCCGTCCGACACCGAGCCGCGTTCCATCCTTCATTTCCACTATCCCATGCTGGATTTCGTGGATCACTATCCCAAGCAGGCGGTGGTGTTGAAAATGGTCTTGGACCTCGATCCATACAACGATTGGACCCTGCGTTCCAACAATGACCCCAACCTCGAGGAACGCCGCCAAAAGCTTTTCGGCGAGCCAAACATCATGCTGAAAGAAGGCCGTGCGTGGGTGGAAGGCTTGGGACGCTACCAGCTTTGCGCCGCGCTGGTTTTGGGGCGCGAACTCCAAAGCATCCTTGCCGCCCATTTGGCTGCAGCCTGCAAAGATGAAGAAGAAGACCAGGCTCTAATCCAAAATCTGGCGGTTTTTAAGCCTGAACTGGGTCAGCTTCCTCTGAGAGAACTGCTCGCCAATCACCGCTATTACAGGAGTTTATAAGCTTTCTAAAAAACGCTCAAAGCCCTAACTCTTTATGTGGCTTATGCTTGCCTTTTCAAGCATAAGGAAGACATAAGGGGGCGACCAAGAGCGCGCCAAATTATAGCCTGAATTAAAGCGGCAAAAGCTTGGATTTTTCCAGGCAGGGCTTCGCTTTCCATCTTGGTTTGCGAACAGCTCTTACTTGTATCGCCTTCCTGCCACCCCCGACAAAGAATCGGGGGTGATAGGAGGAAGACTCATCCAAATCTCAAGCTGGAATTTGGAGCGAATTAAGGGTCATCAAAAAACCGCCCCGGGTTTTGGAAATCCAGGGCGGTATAATTGCATAGGTGACAGCAACTACTGCAACATTTCGGGGCTTTGTTTGGCGTTGTCGTCACGTTTCCAGCGGTCGTCAATCTTGGTGCGAATGGGGCTTTTCTGCCTGAAATAGTTCACGATGGCGTCCCGCAGGTTAATTTGGTGTTGGTAAATGTCTTCCTGCGGCACTTGGGTCAGCAGGGTGAGCCCGGCATTTCCCTGCAACAGAAAGTCTGTGGTGGCACAGGTATAAATCTTGTTTTTGTCCCAGGGTTCGCCACCGATTTTGAGGGTGGTAACGCGGTCGAAATTGGGTCGTTTTTTGGAATAAACCACGTTCACTCCGGAAACCACCAAGCCATGGCGGCCGCCTTCAACACGGGTTTCAATGATGCGGCGCAAAAATTCACCCGTGCAGCGGAAGGTGACCAACATATTATCAAAAGGCATCACCTGAAAAATATCGCGATAGGTGACGGGTCCGCTTTTGATGTCGGCACGCACACCGCCCAGGTTCAAGAAGGCGAAATCGGCGTTCACCTCGTTGCGCATGGCGTCGGTAATCGTATTTCCCATCAGGCTTTGAGCGTCCACGTTGGTGCGGGAAAGATGGATGGCGGAGCTGCCGATAATTTCGTCCATGCCTTTTTCCGCGATGGCAACCTGGGCTTCGATGGTTTCAGAAATGTCCGGGTCGGGGATGAATTGGTCTTCAAAGAGCGTAATCATCAGCCCTTCACGCAGGGCGGGAAGCTCGTATCCGCTCACGGTTTTGGTTTCGGGATCGATGGTGAGAGTCATCCAGCCGAGGTTGCTTCCATAGGCGTAGCCCTGGATTACCATGGTGTGGGAATAGGGGTCAATCCAGGGTTTGGCGATGCCTTTGTGGATGTGGCCGCCGATGAGAAGGTCGATGCCAGGAACTTCGCGGGCAACTTCCTGAGCGTCCCAACCCCAGGCGGCGTAACGTTCTTCATAAAGTCTTTCACCCTTGGTGTTGTAGCGCGTCAGGTAGGTTTCCTCGTTGTCGTAGGGCAGGCCGGCGTGACCCAAAACAATCACGATATCGGCTTTTTCCTGGTTGCGCACGATGTCCACATATTTGGTAACGCTTTCCTTTTCGTCCAGAAAGCGGATATTTTTGATGTGGTCGGGAAAGCTCATTTTCTCGGTGTCGGTGGTGGTGAAACCGATGATGCCGATGCGCAGACCCATGCGGTTCACAATGCGATAGGGCACCACATACCAGGGCAGTTCCCCAGTGCGTTTATCCTGGATATTGCAGCTCAGGATGGGGAAATTCGCGCCTCTGAGGGTTTCCATCAGCTCTTCATCAACGATGTCGTATTCATGGTTTCCGATGGTCATGGCGTCATAACCAATCGCGTTCATATATTCAATCACGGCAAGACCTTTGGTGACAGTTCCAACAGGGCGTCCCTGGAAAAAATCTCCAGCGTCCAAGAGGAGCATATCGCGTTTTTTCCCGGCAAGCGAGCGCACGTGATTGATGAGAGTGGCAGCGGAAGCCCCACCGCCCAACTGAGGCGGAAAATCTGGATTCATGAAGGTGGCTTCCGCACGGTCGATGCCGCCGTGGATATCATTCGAAAAAACGATGTCCAGGCGTAAATCTTCGGCAAAAAGCCCCGCCGCGAAGGCCAGGCAAATTGCCGCAAGTATAAGTGCTTTCTTCATTTGTGTCACCATGTGAAGCCCAGGCTGGCGCTCAGGCTAACATTGCTCTCACGAACTTTGTCCGGGTTTTCCCAACCGCGGTCGATGAGATTGATGTGTTGGTTTGGCCAAAGTTTGTAGCTGCCAAGCCCGGTGTATTGTTTGTCGTTATAATAGGTGTCGCCAAAAAGGTCGAGAGCTTCATATTCGCGCCAGGAATAGCCAAGTCCCAAATCCAGATGCAGGTTGTCGCTGAGCGGGATGCTGCTGCCACCGGTAATCATGGGGGTCAACACTTTTTTCACAATCATGGCGCCGTCGTCTTCAATCTGGCGCAAATAGCTGTTCACGGCTTGGAAGCCCAGGCGCAGCGGAAGGCGGTTTTGGACGTGGTGTTCCACGCCGGTGTAGAAATTCAGGCAATCGTCGTAATGGGTGGAAATTTCAGAATGTTTCACCCACTCGGCTTCGATGTTGAAGCGGGTGCGCATGATGTTGCGGGGCTGATAGTTCAGGCCAATGCTGATTTGGCTGGGAAGGATGTAATCCTCTGTGAAAGAGGCGGTGGAATCGATGGCAGCGTGTCCTCTCCAAGCGTCTTTTTGGATGCTGTAGTCCACAGCGCGGTCAAGGGTTGATTTGAGCTGCCAGGTTCCAGCCAGGCCAAAGCGTTCGTTCAGCCTGAAAGCCATGCCAGCTTTCATTAATGTGCCTTCCAAATCTGTCTCGCCGCTGTAGGTGTATTCCGGCAAAATGCCTTCGCCCACGGTATCCACAGCCCATTGGCTCCAGCGGATGGTGGTGAGATTGGTGGTTTTTCCAAAGAGTTTGCCAAATTCGAAGCCAAGGTTCAAATCTGTATAATCACCCAGGCGAAAGCCCAGAGCGGCGAGCGCTGAAGCTTGCATCAGATTGCCTTCATTGTCGATGCGGTTGACGGCAATCATTTCAGGATAAGCGTCGTTGTCGGTGTTGCGGTTGTTGCGGATTTGTTCGATATAGCCGCCGTCGAAGCTCAAAACCGGTTTGTAGCTCAAACCAAGCCCCAGCTTGGCGGGTCCGATTTTGAAGGCTCCGAAAGCCGCACCGGCATAGTCATCGTTAAAATTGACGTTTGAGGCATAAACCGCGTCGTCGATGTAGTTGTCGAAAGAGTTGTACAGCGGCAGAGCGCGGTGGTCTTCGTTGCGGTTCACAAAACCGGCAAATTCGATGCCCACCCATTTGTCCATCAGAGTGATGTTTGCGGGGTTGAGAACGATTCCGCCCACGCGGGTATCTTCAAAAAGTCCGGTTCCACCCATGGCTTGGCTGCGAGCGTTCAAGCTGCCAAAGCGGTTTCCAAAATAGTCGTCGGTGATGGACCAAGCGCTGAGCCCGGCCACAATCAAGAGCAAGGTGTATATCAGGATAAATTGTTTTTTATTCATTATTCCTCCACATTAGTAGCGGTATTCAAGGCTGAGACGGACGGTGTTTTCCTTGCGTTCCACCCTCCGGAAAAGGTTTTCGCCATCCACTGGCACATTATATTTACGGATGCTATAATCCTGTGTTTCATAGGCTTTATGACGGAATTTGAGGGAAAGGTACATGTTTTTGGAGACGCGGGAATGCAGATTGACCCAGGTTTTCATGCCTTTGTCGCCCATGAAATCTATCTCCATGTCTTCCCAATCCCAGTGGGAAATACCGTGTCCAAACCAATAGATTACCGAGCCCTGCAGCTTCAGGTTTTCGTTGAAATTGTGGGTGTAGTTCACACCGATGTAGTCTCCTGTCATCAGGGTCATGGCTCCGGCAACGCTGTTGTCACCAGGCTGGGCCGGGTTTGTGAGCGAGGTGTAGGGCGGGCTCAAAACCGTGTTGTAGCGATATTCAAATTCCAGGAAATCACGGTTTGAGAGGAAGGTGCGAACGCTGAAGGTGTATTCGTCTGTTTTGGAGACGCCGCGGTCGGCAAAATCGCTGTAGCGGTTCACCTGGTTTTTATATCGGGCGCGCAGGGCAAGCTGGAACAGCGGGCGAAACTCCAGCTCGGTTTGCAGTCTCACACTGCGGCGACCATCTGAAAGGCGTTCCCACATATCGAGATAGCTGCGTCCCAGGGTGAAGAATTTATCGAATTTATAGCGGGTTTCAAAATAGATTCCTTCCTCAGGCTGGGCATTGGAGCTGTTTTGGAAAATGTCTGAAAGGGTGGGATTGGTCAGTGCGTAGATGTTTTTTTCCAAAATAGTGCCGGTGAAGCGCTCGTGTTCGGAAAACGAATTGCTGTAGGGGTTGTCAAAATCGATGTCGTAGTGGCGGAACAGAGCCAGGAAATAGAGATTGTCATATTGCGTGTAAGCGCTGGCCAGATATGCTTTGGGGTCGTCTCCCAGCTTGAAATCCGAGCCATCAACCGACAGCTCTGCATATTCACCCTGAATGGAAACATTGCCGATGGTGGTTTGGGCGTCAAAGCCCAAAACGCGCCGGTAATCCCGGGCATAGCTGTCCGTGAGCGTGCTGTAAAGCCCGGCGATTTCGGCATCCAACATTTTGAATTTGGGATAGTAATATGAATCACGCACCAGCAGTGTGTTCAGAGTGTTCCATTCTGGCACGGCAAAGAAGGCATCATCGTAGAGCGCGGTGTAGGTGGTGAAGCCTATCTTTGTGCCGAGGAAGGGATTAGCCTGCAGGTGCATGCCCCAGAGAGTTTCGTTCAAAACGTCCTTGCGGTAGGCGAGGTTGATATAGTCCGTGGCGTAGGGGCTTCCGCTTTGCAGTTCGGTGTTGAAATAGGCTTCGGCTTCCAGCAATTCATCATTGTCAAAACGCGTGGTGGGAATCACATAGCTGAAAAGCTTGTTGCGTCCGCTTTCCTGGATGATGTTGCCATCTCTGTCCAGGTAGGCAATCGCGTCTTTTTTATCCCGGGAAACCCAAGCCGAAGCACCGAACCAGGGATTGGTGAGTTCCAAAGCCGCGCCGCGCAGGGCATATTCCTGGGTTCTGGAAAGGTCGGGCGTGATGCCCAGGATGCGTTTGCTGAAGCCATAACCAGTTTTTCGGGCGCTGTAGAAATCGGTGTTTTCCATCACCAAGCCTTCACCATAGGTGGCACGATAGTGTCCCAAATAGGTTTTGAGGCGGGTGTTTTTCAACAGCGGCATCGAGCCTGTTTCATAGCCGGCGTAGAATTTGGAATCCGCAACAAACTCCGCGGGATCCTTTTCCCACATGTCTTTTTCACCCTTGGGGCTGTTGTACATCCAGCCCACTTTCACGTGATTTCCATAGCGGGCACGCAGCTTCAGCATGTAGTCTGGGTCAAGCTTGCCGATGTCGAAATAGCCCCAATAGGAAAGGTCTTTCCGGTCGGGGATGACAATGCTGGAATTTCCATAGCTGCTGCGCAGGAAAGGCTCGTGATACATGTCGTGAACACCTTCCTGATAATAGCGGGTGAAATATTGCATCTGAGCTTCCCACATGAAACGGTTTTTTACCGGAGGTTCGCGATAATAAACGTAGCTGCGCAGGTTTGTGTAGCCATAATAGCTGAGGCCGGGAGAATTTCGCAGGTCGCGCATATCCGAGATTGTGTCTCCCAGGGCGGTTCTTTTCAAAATGCCCACGGCATCGATGGCCGAAACATTTGGCAGGCTGATGAAGTCGTCAAAAAGCATTTTATTCACATTTTGCGGGGTCATCAGATAGTCTTCCCAAACGTCGGACATGCCTTCAGAAGCTCCTTCGTTGCTATCCAGGCGCTCCATCAGGTCTCGTATTTCAGCGCGTCGGGCTGCAACCTCGTCTTCTTCCAACCACAGAGAAACCACAGCCAGGTCTTTAATCCTCAGCAGGGTTTTCTGGTCGATGGACGGTATTTCCCGCAACTGGTAGATATCTGAAAAGACACTTATATAGGTGCGGTAGTCCAAAATATCCCGAGCCTGCTTTGCCGTGATCGGCAATCGCAGTAAATCCTCATAGCCGGCGGTGTTTAAATCCACCTTCGCAGCCAGGAAGCCCAGGCAAAAGAGGGCAAAGAGGATGGCAAATAACTTTTTCATCGCTTTTCCTTACTATGCTTTATACATTTAAAACTCATTGCTTTTTTACCAGAAACACATTCTGTGGATTGCTGTCAATCTGTAAAGCTTTTTTTACGGGCTTGTCTTCACAAGCTCCATACAACGATGAAAAATACTGTTTGGCAGACCCAAAAAACAGCTCTGGGAAGCAAAAACAAAACGAGGGCTTTCAAGCGAAGGCATCAGGATGTGTAAACAGCATTTGTGGTTGACAAAAACACCCTCAAAAATTTTGAGTTATGAAAACAATAAAATCCCTACCAATGGAGGATAAATGCCAGAAACAAAACGTGTTTATCTCTTCGGCAACGGAAGCGCCGAAGGCAATGCCAACATGAAAGACATACTTGGTGGCAAAGGGGCCAACCTGGCCGAGATGAACCTCATCGGAGTGCCGGTTCCCCCCGGATTCACGATTACCGCAGATACTTGTAATGAATACACGCGCGAGGGAGAAGCAAAAACCCGCGAACGGCTGGAAGACGAAGTGAAAAAAGCCGTTCAATATGTGGAAAACCTGATGGGAACCAGCTTTGGTTCCAACGAAAATCCGCTGTTGCTCTCCGTGCGCAGCGGCTCCCGCGCCTCCATGCCCGGCATGATGGACACCATCCTGAACCTGGGTATGAACGACAACGCCGTGCAGGGCATCATCGCCCGCACCCAAAATCCCCGCTTTGCCTGGGACAGCTATCGCCGTTTTGTACAAATGTATGGCGACGTTGTGTTGGGTCTCAAACCCGCCAGCAAAGAAGAGCGCGACCCCTTTGAAATCATCATCGAAGAGATGAAAACCGAAAAAGGTGTTGAAGACGACCTCGAACTCAGCGCCGACGACCTCAAAGAACTGGTGCGTCGCTTCAAAAAAGCCGTGAAAGACAGCACCGGCCACGATTTCCCGGATGACCCCTGGGAACAGCTTTGGGGCTCAATTTTTGCCGTGTTTGACAGTTGGGGCAACGACCGCGCTGTTTACTATCGCCAGCTCAATGACATCCCGGACGATTGGGGCACCGCCGTCAACGTCCAGGCCATGGTTTTTGGAAACATGGGCGAATCCAGCGCCACCGGAGTTGCCTTCACCCGTGACGCCGGCACCGGAGAAAACCTCTTCAACGGTGAATATCTCATCAACGCTCAGGGCGAAGACGTTGTGGCAGGCATCCGTACCCCGCAGCAAATCACCAAGATCGGCTCCCAGCGTTGGGCAAAGCTTACCAATATCTCCGAGGAAGACCGCGCCGCGAACTATCCTTCCTTGGAAGAAACCATGCCCGCAGCCTACAAAGAGCTTTTCGACATCCAGGAAAAACTGGAAGCCCACACCAAGGATATGCAGGACGTTGAATTCACCATCCAGGATGGCAAACTTTGGATGCTGCAGACCCGCAACGGCAAACGCACCGGCTTTGCCATGGTGAAAGTGGCGATGGATATGGTTCGTGAAGGCCTCATCGACGAAAAAACCGCCCTGCTGCGCATGGAGCCGAACAAGCTCAATGAACTGCTGCACCCCGTTTTCACCCCAAAAGGCCTGGCAGGCGCGAAAGAAATCACCAAAGGTCTGCCCGCATCACCCGGAGCCGCCACCGGACAGATTGTCTTCCTGGCTGAAGATGCTGAAAAGTGGGCTGCCGAAGGAAAGAAAGTGGTGCTCTGCCGTGTGGAAACCTCACCTGAAGACCTGCGCGGCATGACAGTTGCCAACGGAATCCTCACCGCGAAGGGTGGCATGACTTCCCACGCGGCTGTGGTTGCACGCGGCATGGGAAAATGCTGTGTTTCCGGAGCTGGAAACGTTAATATCGACTATAAAAACCGCGTTATGAACGTGGATGGAAAAGAATATAAAGAAGGGGATTGGATTTCCCTCAACGGCAGCACCGGCCAGGTTTTGGAAGGTGCAATCGACACCCAGGATCCTGAACTGAGCGGCGATTTTGCCCAAATCATGGAACTCGCCGAAAAATATACCCGCATGTACGTGCGCACAAATGCCGACAACCCCAAGGATGCCAGCATCGCCCGCAATTTCGGCGCCAAAGGCATCGGCCTCTGCCGCACCGAACACATGTTCTTTGAAGGCGACCGCATCAAAGCCATGCGTGAAATGATTCTGGCTGACACTGAGCAAGGACGCCGCAAAGCGCTGGACAAGCTGATGCCCATGCAACGTTCAGATTTTGAAGGCATCTTTGAAGTCATGGACGGGCTTCCCGTCACCATCAGGCTTTTGGACCCGCCGCTGCACGAATTTGTGCCCCAGGAAGAGGCTCAGCAACAAGAACTGGCACAAGAACTTGGCATCAGCCTGCAAAAGGTGAAAGAGCGCGTCAGCTCCCTGCACGAACTCAACCCCATGCTGGGACATCGTGGCTGCCGCTTGGGCAACACCTATCCCGAAATCACGGAAACCCAGGCGCGTGCCATCATCGAAGCTGCTCTGAACGTGAAAGCCAAAGGCTTCAACGTGCTTCCCGAGATTATGGTTCCGCTGATTGGCACCGAGGCCGAATTCAAGCTCCAGGAAAAAATCATTCGCGAAACCGCGGAAAAGGTCTTTGCCGAAAAAGGCGACAGGCTCGATTATCTCGTTGGCACAATGATTGAGATTCCCCGCGCTTGTCTTATGGCTGATAAAGTTGCCGAAAG
>JAAYKA010000139.1 GCA_012522635.1 Candidatus Cloacimonadota bacterium | reverse complement strand
CTATTTCTGCGCTAATCCGCGAGAACCCCAAAATGATTTCCCCAAACCCTCATTTTGTTACCCACTATATATAGAGGGGCTCTTTAGCGTGGCTCATTTATGCCTCATTCATGCCTTGGGAACATCTGTGGGGCAACAAGCGAAGTTCCCGGGATGGTATCAGGTTACTGTGGCGCTGGATTCAAGGGAGTTTGGCGGGATTCCCTCGACAAAAATAAATACCAGGGAGGTAAAATAATGAAAACAAATTTAAGGGACACAAGGTTCTGAGGAGGAAAAGATGAGAGCGTTTTTCAAGAACATGATTCAGGCTTATCGGGGAAAATGTGATGGGTTGATTTACTATTATAATCCGCGCATTAACCGCATTGTGGTGCGTTCTTACGCCAAACCGAGGGAGACGGCGAATAACCGGCGTTTTTCGGCGATAGCGACGAATTTACGGGCTTTGGAGCCTTCCGACGCCTACAAAAATGACCTGTCGGTGTACGCGGATACCTACAGCCGCAAAACACATCGCTGTGGACCCACGCTGGCGAATTGGTATAACGTGTATGTGAAGGTGATGTACGCGATGGCGAAGGCGAATCCGGCGATTGATTTGGTGAGCCTGACCCGCGCGGATATTGAGGATGGGGCGCTGCCCTGCCGGAGCGTGAAACAGGCTGTGGAAGCGGGGTTGTTGGAGCCGGTGGTGGGCTGGGAGAGGCTGACGGCGGGGTTTTGATGGCGAGGTGGCGAGATGGCAGGGGAAGGTATTCCGTCGCTGAGCTCTGGAATGATGGATTGGAAATGGGCTGGATTTCTCGCTGGCGTTCGGAATGACGCGTCGGGGCTGGGTTGTGGTGGGCGGAGTTGGGTGGTCGGAAGAACATTGTGCCAGATGAATCTGGCACCAACGACCGGATGAATCCGGTGTTCCTCCAAGCTCAGGGGCTGGGTGGTGTTGAGCGTAGTCCGGTGGTGGGAAGAACATTGTGCCAGATGAATCTGGCACCAACGACCGGATGAATCCGGTGTTCCGACCTGTCCTTAGCTGGCGCTCGGAATGACCCGTCGCGACGAAGTTTAGTGTTGGTTCGCGGATTATCCATTGACACCCACAGCGGCTTCGGCAAAATGGAACTTGGAGAATAATCATGCAAAAAATTGGCCTTTCGGACACTAATATCGTTGCCTTGGTGGATTGCAACAATTTTTATGTGTCCTGCGAACGGGTTTTTGACCCTTCCCTGGAAGGAAAACCAGTGGCGGTGCTTTCAAACAACGACGGCTGCATCGTCTCCCGCTCGAACGAGATTAAGGCCATGAACATTCCCATGGGCGCGCCTGGTTTCAAACATGAAGCCCGCATACAGGCACAAGGCGGAGCGCTTCTTTCCTCAAATTACGCGCTTTACGGCGACATGAGCCGGCGCGTGATGGAGGCTTTGGAAGAATTCAGCCCGGAACTGGAAATTTATTCCATCGATGAAGCTTTTTTGAATCTCAACGGCTTTCGCCAGCGCGACCTGGTGGACTATGGAAAGCAAATCCGCGAAAAGGTGAAAAAATGGACAGGCATCCCCGTTTCCGTGGGTATTTCACGCAGCAAAACCCTGGCAAAAATCGCCAACCACTTCGCCAAACGCTACGCCGGCTATAAAGGCTGCCTCGCTCTTTTGGACGATGACCGGCTGGAAAAAGCCCTCAAACTGATGCCTGTGGGGCAAATCTGGGGCATAGGGCGTCAATATGACCTTTTTCTGCGCCAAAACGGAATTCTCAACGCCTGGCAACTGCGCAACGCACCGGAAAAATTCATCGACCACTATATGACCAGCACAGGCCACAAAATCGTGTTGGAATTGCAGGGTTTCGCCTGTATCCAGATGGAGGAGGCGCCCGCGCCCAAAAAGAGCCTGGTTTGCTCCAGAAGCTTTGGCAGACAGGTTTCCAAGCTGTCAGAATTGGAGGAAGCGATTTCGGAATACACAAGCCGCGCCGCGGAAAAGCTCCGCGCTCAACACAGCGTGGCAGGCCAGATGATGGTTTTTTTGAGCACAAACCGCTTCAAGGAAGGCCCGCAATACAATAATTCCCTCCAAAGCTCAATCTCGCCGCCTTCAGCCCACACGCCGGATTTGATTAAAACCGCTTTGAAGCTCTTGCGTGAAATCCACCTCCAGGGTTTCGAATATAAAAAAGCGGGCGTGATGTTCAGCGAATTGATTGATGAAAAAGACGTTCCGCTGAATATTCTCGAAACAAACTATCTGGACGACGAACGCTTTCACCTCAGCCAGGCCGTGGACAAATTGAACCACAAATTCGGGCGCGACACAGTTTTTATCGCCAGCCGTGGCATCAAACGGGATTGGCAAATGAAGCGCGCCAAACTTTCACCCGCATATACGACCCGCTGGTCTGACCTCATCAGGACAAAATAGAGTCATGGCATTTTTCACATTGAAAGAACCCGGTTCCTGGCAGCAAAAAATCCGCCGCTCCAGTTTCATCTGCTTCCTCTTCCCCATTTCAGGCGCGGATGAAGCCCGAACCTTGATTGCCGCTCATGCCAAAGAATATGCAAACGCCACCCACAATTGCTTTGCCTACATCAGCGGTCAGGAGCGCGAAACGCAATATTGGTCGGACGCCGGGGAACCTCGTGGAAGCGCAGGAAAGCCGATTTTGAACGCCCTGCTGCGCGCGAATATGACAAATGTTTTGGCAATCGTCACCCGCTTTTACGGTGGGGTCAAGCTTGGCATCCCCGGCCTCATCGAAGCCTATGGCAACACGGTGGAACAGGCTTTGGAAAACGCCAAAAAAATGCCCGTAATCGCCCAAACCCATTTCAACGTGAGCGCTTCCTACGCGGCTGTGGACCAGCTCACCGGTCTGCTCAAATCCCTGGGTGGAAAAGTGGTTCAGGAAAATTGGGCGGAACAGGCTGAACTCACGCTTGCTTTGCCTTCGGAAAACGCGGACGCACTGCGTGACTTTTTGGATGGACAAGCGGCTCAATCCCGTTTGGAATATACGGAAAAGGAGAACGACAATGATTAGGAAAACCGCCCACGCCGGCAGCTTTTACCCTCGTTTTGGCGACCGCGTTGTCGCCGCCATCGAATCCTGGCTTCCCCAGCTTCCTGAAAAAGACCCCGGGGAAGAATTTTTGGGGCTGATTGTTCCCCACGCGGGTTACATCTATTCCGGAGCCTGCGCCGCCCGCGGCTGGAGTCTCTATGCCCAGTCTGAATTTGACAGCCTCGTGATTTTGCATCCCAGCCACCACGGTCTGGGTTTTGATTGGTCCATTCCGCCCTTCAGCGAATATGAGACCCCCTTGGGAAATATCGAGCAGGACACAGAACTTGCCGAACTTTTGCAAGGTCACGACCCCGACCCCAAAGGCTCCAAAAGATTGCACGAAGTGGAACACGCCCTGGAGGTTCAGCTTCCTTTCATCAAATACTTTTTTCCCGATGCGAAAATCTGCCCGATAATGATTGGCCGTCCCAATCCGGAAGATATGACCCTGCTGGCCAGGCAGTTACGTCAGGCGATGTCTGGCAGAAATGTGGGCATCGTGGTTTCCACAGACCTTTCCCATTTCCACAATTCCAGCCGGGCAGAAAAGATGGATGCCATCGTGGTTGACCACGTCCTGAAGCTTGACCCCGCCGGACTTTGGCAGAGCACCGTGAAACACCAGTGTGAATCCTGCGGAATCGGCGGACTGCTTGCCCTGCTCTATCTGGTTTCCCCGCTTGAAGATGTGAAAGCGAGGGTGATTGAATACACCCATTCCGGAATTGTGAGCGGTGACAATCAAAACGTGGTGGGCTATCTCAGCGCGCTGCTTTACCGGGAGATAAAATAATGACCGAAGCCCAAAAACGAAGCCTGCTGGAGCTTGCCCGAGCTGCCATCGCCTCCCGTTTTGGAGGTGAAGCTCCCCACCTGCCCACGGATGCGGCTTTTCAAGAAAAAAGAGGACTTTTTGTGACCATCACCTTGGATGGCGAATTGCGGGGCTGTATTGGCATGATGAAAAGTGAGAAAAGTATCGCCGCTGAAGTGGTGGAAATGGCGCGGGAAGCGGCTTTCGGTGACCCGCGTTTTCCCGCTTTGCGCCGGGATGAACTGCCCCGGCTCCAAATCGAGATTTCCATCCTCAGCCCGCTTTTCCCGGTGGAAAACCTCTCTGAAATCCAGATTGGACGCGATGGGCTGATGCTGCGCAAAGGCTTCCGCTCCGGAGTTTTTCTGCCTCAGGTGCCGGTGGAATACGATTGGGATTTGGATACCTATCTCAGCCAACTTTGCCTCAAAGCGGGTCTGCCAAACGGCGCTTGGAAAAGCCCTGACGCCCATTTATTCCGCTTTGAAGCGCTGGTGTTTTCCGAAGCCGACATTTTGGCTTGACAAATCGGCGCGCTTCAGATTTTTGGATTCTCAACCTCGTGAGCGGGAATAGCTCAGATGGTAGAGCGCAACCTTGCCAAGGTTGAAGTCGCGGGTTCGAATCCCGTTTCCCGCTCCATATATAAATTTGGGCGACATAGCCAAGCGGTAAGGCCGAGGTCTGCAAAACCTCTATCCCCGGTTCAAATCCGGGTGTCGCCTCCACTCGTTTTCATCCTGCCGGAGTGGTGGAACTGGTAGACACAAGGGACTTAAAATCCCTTGAGCTTCGGCTCGTGCCGGTTCAAGTCCGGCCTCTGGTACCAAGCGGGAATAGCTCAGATGGTAGAGCGCAACCTTGCCAAGGTTGAAGTCGCGGGTTCGAATCCCGTTTCCCGCTCCATTTTTTTATCCGCCCATTTTCTCCAATAAACAGCTTATCCTGACTTCATCACGCAGGCTCTTTTTTACCTTATTTCGAGGATTGAATCAAGATATTGAATTTTTAGCTTGACAGAATCTCAATCTTTTTAAGAATGACCTTAAAATAATTAAGGAGACCTCGATGGAAATGACAGCCTGCCCCCTCTGCGAAGGGGAACTTTTGGTGAAAGAATTCCACTGTCCCGCCTGTGGCGTGAGTTTCAGGGGTAATTTTGCCCAAAGCTGGATCTCTGGATTGAACCAGGAGCAGTTGGAATTCATCAAGCTTTTTGTGGTGGTCCAGGGCAGCATCCGCGAGATGGAAAAGCGCCTGGGAATTTCCTACCCCACAGTTAAAAACCGCCTTGCCGAGATAATCCGTCAAATTTCCAAAGACGAGCCCATGGAGCAGGATTACAGCGACATCATGGGAGACCTCGACCAAGGCTTCATCAGCGTTGAGGAAGCGCTCCAAATGATTCAAACAAGGAGAAAGCAATGAAAACCGCAAAAATTAATCTGAGTTACGACGCTGCCGGTATGGGCACAATTAAAATCGACAACAAGATGGCGCCGCTGGAAATTGGCGTGTCCCAGGATGACAAGATTCATGTGGACGCGAAACTGAAAATTCATTCCTACATCCCCGGTATCGACATCACGGAATTCTTTTTCGTTGACCGTAACGAGGATGAAATGGAGATTATTTTGGAAAAAATACCGGAACTGGCGGAAGCTTTTTGGGGTTCGGGAGATTCGCGCGTGAAAATTTTCGTTCCCACCGGCATCAAGGTGTGCGCGAAAAGCGAAAATGAGTCTTTGGCAGCTCAGGAACTGGAATCCGAGCTTAAAATGACCACTGAAAATGGCAGCATCCAAGTGAAGGATTGCAGCGGACAAATCAGCCTCAAAAGCGAAAACGGTGCCATCCGCATCCAAAAATGTGACGCTGAACTGCGGGTCATCACTGAAAACGGCAATGTGTCCGCTGAAAAGGTGAGTGGCGCATCATTTGAAGCCGGCAGTGAAAACGGCGCCATCAGGGTGCGTCAAGCCGCTTTTGAACGGGCTTTCATCCAAAGCGAAAATGGCAGGATCATCTATGAAGCCCTGCCCGTGGAGGATGCCACGCTCACCATGGTGTCTGAAAATGGACCCGTCCAGCTCGCTCTGCCTGAAAACTATAATTTCCAACTGGAAGCCATCAGCGAAACGGGCACGCTGCGCAATGAAACCGAAGCCGAGCTCAGCGAACAGGATAATCTCAAGATTGTCCGCCGTGGCGAAGGTGGCGCCCAGATCAGCATTAAAACCGAAAATGGAGACATCAGTCTCACCAGCGACGACGGCGCGGAATTGAACTTTATCAGGCTCAAGATCAAAGAGCTGAAGCAAACGATGAGCAAGGCCGTGAGCGAGGAAGACCTCGAAAAGGTGCAAAAAGCTTGGGGCACCGTCAGCGCCGCTGTGGAAAAGGCTTTGGCTGGCATCCGCGAAGAAGGGGTGAAGGAAAAGCTGAACGCCGCCATGGACAACATGAAGAAAACCGTGGAGGAATTCGACTTCAAAAGCGCCGGCGGCAAGGTTGTGAAAACTGTTGACCAGATTGGCGACGAGATTGGCGACATTTTGAAATCCGTGTTTCGCAAGGTGCGCGAACCCAGGGGTGAAAAAACGCACTGGGAAGAGGATAAAACCGAGATTTCGAGCTTTGAGAAGCTGGGGGATTTCATCAGTAAAACCGTGGATAATGCCATCAATAAAGCATTCCAGGGCAGCGGTTTGGATAGCAATGAAAAGAAAGCCGTGGATGAGCGCAGCCGAGCAAAGATTCTGCAGATGTTGGAAAATGGCAAAATTACCGCCGAGGAAGCGGAAAAGCTGCTCAAAGCCATCGGGGTTGAATAAATCCTTGACAATTAAAGTGACCGGCAAAATTTGAGTCGAACCGGTCGGGATGTAGCGCAGTCCGGTCAGCGCGCTCGGTTCGGGACCGAGAAGTCGGAGGTTCAAATCCTCTCATCCCGACCATTTTTAATTTAACGTAAATACGCCAAGGAACGCGAATGTCGAAGCGGCCAGACGGCTCACCAAACTATTTTAAGCTCCTGTATCCTTTCGTCAAAAAGGATATGGGGCTTTTATTATTTGGTCTTTTTGCCATGCTTTGCACCTCTGCCATCCAGCTTCTCTATCCGCTGATTTTGGCAGAAATCGTGGATAAAAGCATACCAAATGGCGATATGGCGCAAATGTTCCGCTTTGGCGGTATTTTTGTGGTGGCGGTGGTGGTTTCCGGCATTCTTTCCTATCTCCAAATCGTGCTGCTGTCCCGTTTGGGCGTGAAAATCATCACCAAATTCAAGGGTCAGGTTTTCCGCCATTTGCTCACTTTGCCGGTGGATTGGTTCAACAAACAGCCTGTGGGCGAGCTAATCTCGCGTGTGGAATCCGATGCTGAGCGTGTAAAAGCCCTGTTTTCCGAGCTTTCCATCCGCATCATCGGAAATCTGCTTTTCTTTGCCGGAGTTTTCCTGGTGATGTTTTTGCGCGCGCCCAATATTGCCAGCTGGATTTTACCGCTCATGGGCGTTGCCATAATTGGCTACTATTTCCTCATCCGCTATCTTTCGCAGTTCTACCTGAAAATCAGGGAAAAGAACGCGCTCGTCACGGCAAAAATCACGGATTACGTGCAGGGAATGCCCATCCTTCAGGCTTTGAACCGTGAAAACAAGGCCTACGAAGACCTCAAAACCGCCTCAAACGACAAATATCGCTTGGAAACGCGCACAAGCTTCATCGAATATGGCTCGCAGAGCGTTTTTATGCTGGTCTTTGAAGTGGTGTTATTGGTGTTGATAATCAAGCTCACGGCTCCGCGCATCATCGCCGGCGCGGTCACCATCGGCACCCTCATCATTTTTGTGGATTATATTTTACGCATGATTTGGCCCCTGATGCAGATTTCCGAGAACGTGATGCAAATCCAGCGCGCCTTCGTGAGCCTCAAACGTATTGTGGAACTGACCGAACTCACCTCCGAGGAAGAGATTTTCATCGGCACCAAGGAAGCTTCTTTCCAGCGTGAAATCCGCTTTGAAAACGTTTGGTTTGCCTATAAAGATGAGGAATGGGTCCTGCGTGACGTTTCCTTCACCATCCCCAAAGGCAAAAAAATCGCGCTCGTGGGAGCCTCCGGAAGCGGGAAAACCACCTGTGTGAGCCTGCTTTGCGGATTCTATCCGCTGAACAAGGGACGCATCTTCATCGATGACGTGCCCCTGGATGAGATTGAATTCCGAGGCTGGCGTCGCAAAATCGGCCTCATTCTGCAGGATATTTTCCTTTTCCCCGGCAGTATTTTGGAAAACGTGCGCGTCTATAACGACCTCGTTTCTCCTGAAAAAGTGCGGGAAGCCATCAATATCGTGCAATTGGACGATTTTATCAACCAACAGGAACTGGGCTTGGATGCCGAGCTTGCTGAACGCGGTCAAAACGTTTCCCAGGGCGAAAAACAGCTAATCAGCTTTGCCCGCGCCCTGGCTTTTGATGCCGAACTGATTATCATGGACGAAGCCACAGCCAGCATCGACCCTCAAACCGAGGCAAAAATCCAAAAAAGCATGGAAGCCATCTTTTCGGACAGAACCGCCGTGGTTGTGGCACACCGGCTCACCTCTGTTTTGGACGCGGATGAAATCCTCTTTTTCTCCAACGGAGAAATTATCCATCGCGGCACCCACAACGAGCTGATGCAAAGCTCCCGTGAATACCGCAAACTGGTTGAACTGCAGTTGATTGGCACGGAGGATGGCGATGCATAAAAACTTCCGCTGGATTCTGAAAATGTGGAAAACGCAGAAGTGGTTTTTGCTCATCATGCTGGTTTTCACGCTTGCCTCATCCGCAGTTTCCATCGCGCATCCGCTCATCTTTGGAAAGCTTATCGACCTTCTGCGCGACATCTTATCCTATCCAGCCAAATATCCAGACCCCATGGCGGACGTAAACCGCATAGTTTGGACGCTGTTAGGCCTGGGCGTAGCGCAGTTTTTCACCGGTTTCTATCCCGCTTTCCGTGGCTGGGTGAACATCCGCTTTGAAAACATGCTGCGCATGATTTATTTCAAACACATTCTGGATAAAGACTTCCGCTTTTTCCAAAAATTCCGTACCGGCGACATCGTCACCCGCCTCACAGACGACCTCACGGATTTCTCAAAAATAAGCTGGTTCATGTGTTCGGGCATTTTCCGCGCCTTCAATTCCTTTTCTCTCATCGCTTTTTCGCTGGCGGTGATGTTCAGCATAAATGTGAAGCTCACCCTGTTGTCCATTGCCCCGCTGCCGCTGATGATGATTGTGTTTTACCTGGTTTCCGACAAACTTTACCGAAATTTTGACCTCAATCAAAAGGCCATCAGCAATATCAACAGCCAGTTGGAGATGAGCTTTTCCGGCATCCGCATCGTGAAAGCCTTTGTGAGCGAGGAAAAATACAACCGCTTTTTCGATGCCGCGCTCAGCCGCCGCTTCCAAACCGAGATGGGCGTGGTGAAACTCAATGCTGTTCTGGGTCTCATCTATCAATACATCGATTATTTTGCCCAGATTGGAGTCATCCTTTTCGGTGGCTACATGGCTGTGAAGGGCGAAATCAGCGTGGGCACCTTTTTCATGTTCTATTCCTATCTCAGCATGATGATTTATCCGCTGCTCGACCTGCCTCAACTCTTTGTTTCCGGCAAACAGGCTTTTGTGAATATCGACCGCCTGGAAGAAATGAAGGACTTCCCCACCTTCAATTCGGATTGGAAGGGCGATAAAAAGCTCGATGGCATTGACTCCCTGCGCTTTGAAGACGTCTCCATCACCTACCCTGGCAAAAATGAACCTGCCATCCAAAACTGCGATTTCGAACTGAAAAATGGCGAACGGCTCCTCATTCTGGGTGCAACCGGCGCGGGTAAAAGCACCGTCGCGAACCTGCTGATGGGTTTGTTGAAACAGGATTCCGGGCGCATTTTGGTGAACGAAACCCCATTGGAGGAACTGGACATCGTGGCGCTGCGGGAGCTGATTGCCTACGTTCCTCAAGACCCGGTGTTGTTTTCCGGAACCGTGCGTGAAAACGTTCTTTTTGCCGTGGATGAAGCGGATGAAGAGGAATATGGCATTGCCGTGAAAACCGCGCAATTGAAGGAAGAAATAGCCGCTTTCCCGGAGGGTGAAAACACGCTCGTGGGTCAGCGCGGACTTGGCATCTCCGGCGGACAAAAACAGAGGGTCACCGTGGCACGAGCTTTGGTGAAACGCCCTCAGCTTCTGATTTTGGACGATATCACCGCTTCCCTGGATGCCGAAAACGAGGAAAAACTGTGGCAGGATATCGATGTCCACTACCCCGGAATTTCCGCCATTGTGATTTCACACCGGCTTTCCACCCTCCACTATGTGAACCGCGTCCTCTTTTTGGATTCGCAGGGCAAAACGCACCAGGGCACCCATGACGAATTGGTATTCAACAACAAGGAATACCACGACTTCCTGCACGAACACCTCAAATAGGGGAAAGCTTCTCCGCCGATTTATTCTGCCCGGATAATTCAGATTCCTTTCATCACCAGGGCTTCCCAGGGTTTTTTGAGGGTGTGGTTCATCATCAGACGCTTTTTCCCACCCAAACCATCCGGAACGAGATTGGCATAATCCTCCATCACGAGGTATTTTTCGAAAGGCAGGCCGGTTTTGGCGCTGCACTCTGTAAGAATCTCAATGCCTTGTTCCACCACGCTTTGGTCTGTGTATTCCATCAGGTTGTTGTTGCAGATGTATTCCGAGATTTTCAGTTTTGAGGCAAATTCAAGCTGGTTTTGCATTTGCAGGACTTCCGCCAAGTTTGTGGTGAAGGGACGGAAGGTGTTGACCACGAAAAGCATTTCGTAACCACGTTCGTTGAGAACGTCCACAAAAAGCCCCAGAGTGCGGCAACCGGCAGGGTCACCGCCCACATCCAAAATCACGGTTTTTTCGGGGCTTTCGATGGCGCCTTTGATGCGGGGTGAAATCATGGGCAGGTCTGCATGTTTAAAATCACCATCCGGAGCGATAACTTCGATGCCAAGTTCGGCAAATTCTTCCCTCACGTCGCGGGAACGAAAATAGGGATTTACCACGTCCATGTCTGCCAGAGCCACGTCGTGGCCTTCATTATTCAGTTTCTGCGCCAGGTGGATGGAATATTCGCTTTTTCCGCTGCCATAGGCTCCGATAACGATATATACAGGGTTTTTCATATTTTTAGTAACTCGCTTAATTCATAATGGGTGAACACGTAGGCGTCTGCCATTTCCCGGATTTGGGGAGCGAAGGGCAGGCTGTCTTCATCGTGTATGGCCACAACCGTCATCCCTGCTGCTTTTGCGGCTTGAACACCGGTGAGGGTATCCTCCACCACCAGACAGCGGGAAGGCTCCAAATTCAGCTCCTGTGCCACCTTCAGGTAAATATCCGGAAATGGCTTTCCCTTGAGAGGAAAATCGCCGGTGACCACAGAATTAAAATAATGCGAGATTCCGTTTTGGGCAAGGGCCTTGCTGGAAAGTTCAAGCGAGTTGCTGGTTCCCAGCCCGATGGGAACGTTTTTTTGAAAAAGAGCTTCCAACAATTTTCCCGCGCCGGGCTTGAGTTTAACATCGTTTTCATAGTGCCATCGCAGCATCTGGGTCCATTCTTCCATGATGCTCTCAACGCTGTCGGGAAGTCCGAAGCGTTCCTTGAAATATTGAGCCGTACCGATGAAACTGTTTCCTTGGGGAATGTGGTCAAAAAGATCGGCGGGGACTTCGATTCCGCGTCCCAAAAGGAAATCCTGATCCACCTGGCGCCAAAGCTGCATGGAATCGATCAAAGTGCCGTCGAGGTCGAAGATTATTGCTTTGTAATCCATCTCAATTCAAAAAATACCAGCGCAGGGAACCCTGAAGTGTTGCCGGGATGGGCGGGATAAAGTAAAAACTGCCGTTGAAAGCATTCTTGTAGCTCAGTTGGAATTCAAAGCGTTTGCCAATCTGAACCCCAGCCCAAAAATCTGCGATGAAGGAGGCGTCTGGCTTAATCAAAGACGAGAGTTGGCCAAAATATGTCATGTAACCCTGAACGCCAAATCCGGCGAAAAGGGCGTTGTTGTGACTCAGCAGGCGGTATAAATTGAAGTGGTCTTGCAAGATTACTACTGGTTCATACAGCAATTCCTCCAAACCAAACTGGACGGTCTGGACGGTGGCCCCAGACTGCCGATCAAGTTTCCAGGCGCCCCATGTTTCGTCCCATATTCTCGCAAAATGAAGAAATAATGGGTTTTCTTCTATTTTGGCCGAGTCTTGGTATGGGCTTTGTAATTCAGGCGGATATTGATTGAAAATGCCGCGTCTTCCAGCGCTGATTCTTAGCTGTGAATTTTGGGCAAAAAACCAATCCATTTGCAAGCCAGCGCGATAGTTTTCGTGGATTTCCACGCGGGGAAGAACAGCTCCACTTTGATATGGGTCCGACACATACAGGACGGGGTCTTTCGGAGCTTGGCTGAAGGCACCGAAAGCACCAAGGCGCACTCTGCCAAGCTTGAAACCCAGGTCGGCGGAGGCGTTTAGCTCTTTAAAATCCTCCAGTTCGACTCCTGTTTCCAGGGAGATGGCGCCTCTTTCGAAGTCCAATTCCAAGCCGGCAAGGTGTTCGGAAACATCGTCCATAAAGTTTAGATCGGTATCAGAAAGCATGCCTTCATAAAAAACTTTGATGCCCAAAGGTCCCAAACTCAGGTTTTCCCAAGCCTGCAGTTGCAGGGTTTTGGCATGAATGTCATCTGCAAACCGGGCGGATTGTGCATGGTCGCTTTCGCCCAGTAAAGCCAGGTTCAGCCAGGGTGAAGTCCACTGAGCCTGAATGCTTTGGTAACGGCGTTCAACCGTAAAATCATCCTCTTGTGGCCGCCAATATTCCGGTTTTAGCAAAAGGTGGGACATCTGGGTACGATGGTTTTGGTAGCTGAAGCTGAGATTGCTTTTACCCAGAGGGACGCCAAAATCCAACGCCAAACCTTCGTGGCCGGAGTCAAGTCCGAACCAATCTCCATCCTGAATCAGGAATCCGAAGCCCATGCGCACGCCTTTCACTCCGAAAAGACCGGTTTTTTTCAGCAAGCCACGGGCAAAGAAAAGATTGGCTCCACCCAAGCCGGCTTCCACTTCGCTGAGTGTGGCTTCGTAGGGATAGATTTTATCCTCATAATCCAGTCCCAAAGCGCTTTCCCCGCGCTGCATGAAACCGTGGACGAGGTGTTCATTCCAAACGGGGGAAAAAATGAAGGAACGAGGCTCAAAACCGTTTACAGAGAGGCTTTGGCTCTGATGTGGGTATCCCCAAAAATAGAAGGCGGAGCGGTAGGGCTCGGGTCTGAAATTCAAACCGCTCATTTGGGTTGGTGGAACCGTGGGAGAATGCAGATTGTGGCTGGCACGGTCATTGGCAATCCAGGTTTCTATCTCTTCCAACAGCTCTTGCCGGGCGCGTTTGTCCAAAAATTGGCTTTCATCGGGCTGGTGGATGGGAACGATCACGGCAAAAGGTTCCAGCGAAAGCGAATCTCCCGCGGGGATATAATCAAACTGTTTAAGATATTCAACCAGAAGGGGTTCCAGCTCGTCCTTGCCATCAATCACGGCACCGAGGCTGAGGCTGCTGTCGGGATTAACAACCACACGCAGAAGCACTTCCGGCGGTTCATAATACACAGGCCAGCCCGCGGGTAAAATCAGGTCTGCCCCCAAACGCGGAGGCTGGGAATCCGCCCAAATCAGCCCGCAAAAAAACAGAATGACAAGGCTTAAAGACACAATCTGCAGGGGTTTCATAGCAAACTCCTTTTTTTATACCACTCGAAAGTGGATGTCAAACCCTCTTCCAATGCCACACCAGGCTCCCAGCCCAACAGGGTACGCGCTTTTTCGATGCTGCAAACCCAACTGGGCCCAACCACTTCCTTCATTTTTTGGCGGTTCACAAGGCCAACTTTTCCGCTGGCTTTTTCAAACAAATCACCCAGGGAGAAAACCGCCGTGGCGACGGGTTTGGGTACGCTCAGATGCAGGTTTTTCTTGCCCAAAAGCCGGGCACTGACTGCCATAAATTCGCGTTGGGTGTAGGTTTCTCCATCCGAGGCAAAAAAGATTTCGTTTGCGGCTTTGGGGTGGGAAGCGCAAAGTTCCGCGAGTGCGCAAAGGTCATCGATGTGGATGAGATTTAGAAGTTGGTCTTTCAGCCCAATCTGGAGGCTGAGTCCGCTTTTCAGCGCTTTGAAAACCTGCAGAAAATCCCGTTCGCCAGGCCCGTAAACAGGAACGGGGCGCAGGATTGTCCACTCTTTTTCACATTCGGCGCGGATCAGCCTTTCCGCCAAAAGTTTACTGCGTCCATACCAGTTCACCGGCGCGGAGGGTTCGGATTCGGTGACGGGTTTTCCATTTTCGGAGGGACGTGAAGCCGCCTGACTGCTGATATAAATGAAGCGTTGGGCGCTCTCACTGCGGTTAAAAGCCTGTAAAACCCGGCGTGTGGTGCCAACGTTGGCG